>QGUN01000076.1 GCA_003242475.1 Pseudomonadota bacterium | reverse complement strand
CTTCTTCGCCCAGCACGGCGATACCCTCGCCTGTGCCATCGTCGAGCCGGTGATCGGGAACATGGGCGTGATCCCGCCGCGGCTCGATTTCCACGAGCGCCTGCGGGAGCTCTGCACCCGCCACGGCGTGGTGCTGATCTGGGACGAGGTGATGACGGGGTTCCGGCTGGCCCCCGGCGGAGCCCAGGAGCGCTACGGCATCCGCCCGGACCTGAGCACCTTCGGCAAGGTCCTCGGGGGCGGCCTCCCCCTGGCCGCCTTCGGAGGTCGCCGCGAGCTCATGGAGATGGTCGCACCAGCGGGGCCCGTCTACCAGGCCGGTACCCTCTCCGGAAATCCCCTCGCGGTGGCGGTGGCGCTGGAGATGCTCTCGGCCATCGAGTCCGATCCCGGGATCTACGACCGGCTGGAAGCGACCACGAAGAGGCTTTGCGAGGAGCTCGATCGGCTCGCCACCGAGGCGGGGATCCCCCACCGCATCAACCGCGTGGGAAGCATGTGGACGATCTATTTCACCGAGGGCGAGGTCTTCGACGCCGCATCGGCCCGGCGCTCGGACCTCGGCCTCTTCGGCCGCTTCTTCCACGCCCTGCTCGACCGCGGGGTCTACCTGCCGCCCTCGCAATTCGAGTCCGCCTTCGTCTCGACCGCCCATGGCGAGGCGGAGATCGAACGGACGATCGAGGCGGCGCGCGCCGCCTTCGCCACGCTCGCCTAGGAGCCTGTCGTAGCAACCGACCGTCGCGAGGCGGCGGAGGCGGCAGGCGAGGTCGGCAAGCGCAGCGACGAGCGACGCAGGCGTGGCCGTCGTCACGTCGAGGAGCGAGGAGCGAGCACGCCGGCCGCAGCCCCGCATCCGCCGCCGCAGTAGGTTGGTGACTGCAACAGGCTCCTAGGAGCCTGGCCGCGGCCCCGCAACCGTCGCTGCAGCAGGCGGCTCACTGCAACGGGCGCCCAGCAGCCCCCACCGTCTTCAGGCGCCGCCCGCCTTCCGCGTATCGCCGCCCGGCGCCTCCGCAGCCGCGGGCTCTTCCCCCTCGCCCGCCGCGCCTCGGAGCTCGGAAACCATGGTCTCGGCCGGCGCCTCGCCGGCCTCCAGACCCTCCCCGCTCTCCGGCGCCGCCACTGCCATCTCCTCGGCCGAGCCGGCGCGGGAGAGGGGCTGCGCGGCCACGCTCTCACCAGCGTCGGGCGCACCGGAAACCTCGCCGGCGGAAGCGGCGGCCGCTGCGCCCTCCGGTTCCCCATTGGACGCACCGGGTCGGCTCTGGAAGGCGGAGGGCAAGAGGTTGAAGGGAAGGACCTTCAGCAGCGCAGCGAGGATCAGCGTCCCGCCCGGCGCGGCCAGGATCGCCAGAGAGGGGACGATCTTGGCCAGGTCCACGAGCTGCTCGCGGACCTTTCGCCGCTCCTCCCGGCTCAGGCTCTGCCCCCGGGCGGCTTTGCCGAGGAGGACCGCGAGCTCGCCCGTCTCGCGGATCTCCTGGCTAACGCGGGCCGCGTTGACGTTGATCTCCTCGACGATGCGGTCGACCCACTTCTTGATCCGGGTCTGATCCATCGATCGGCTCATTTTGCCGCGGCCTTCCGGCCTCCCTTCTCCTCCTCGTCGGGGACGGCGGCGAGCTGGCCGAGATTGCGCCGGATGCCGTGCCTCTCCAGCAGGAGGGCCTCCAGCCGGTTGCAGATCTCCGGATTCTCCACCAGGAACTGCCGTGCGGCCTCCCGGCCCTGACCGATCCGGTCCCCTTCGAAAGAGTACCAGGAGCCGGACTTCTCGATGAGGTTTTCGGCCACGGCGAGGTCGAGGATGTCGCCTTCCCGACTGATCCCCTGGCCGTAGAGGATGTCGAATTCCACCTCGCGGAAGGGCGGGGCAACCTTGTTCTTGACCACCTTCACCCGGGTCCGGTTGCCGATCACCTGGTCGCCCTGCTTGATCGCGCCGATCCGGCGGATGTCCAGGCGCTGGGAGGCGTAGAACTTGAGGGCGTTGCCGCCGGTGGTGGTCTCCGGGTTGCCGAACATCACCCCGATCTTCATCCGGATCTGGTTGATGAAGACCACGCAGGTATTGCTCTTGGAGATGGTGCCGGTGAGCTTGCGGAGCGCCTGGCTCATCAGGCGGGCCTGCATGCCCACGTGGGCGTCGCCCATCTCGCCCTCGAGCTCGGCCTTCGGCACCAGGGCGGCGACCGAGTCGACGACCAGCACGTCGATGGCGTTGGAGCGCACCAGCATCTCGGTGATCTCCAGCGCCTGCTCGCCGTTGTCGGGCTGGGAGATGAGCAGGTCGTCGGTGCGCACGCCCAGCTTGCGGGCGTAGCTCACGTCGAGCGCGTGCTCGGCGTCCACGAAGCCGCAGACGCCGCCCAGGCGCTGGGCCTCGGCGATCAGGTGCAGGGTGAGCGTGGTCTTGCCCGAGGATTCCGGCCCGTAGATCTCCACGATCCGGCCTCGCGGGAATCCCCCCACGCCCAGGGCGATGTCCAGGGAGATGGAGCCCGACGGGATCACCTGGACGTCCTTGATCATGGCCTCCTCGTTGCCGAGGCGCATGATCGCTCCCTTGCCGAACTGCTTCTCGATCGCCCCGATCGCCAGTTCGAGCGCCTTTTCTCGCTCCGCGTTCATCCTGACCTCCGAATACTGCACGTATGTCTAGTCCACGCAACAGGGCCGGTCAACCGGCCGCCTCCTCACCTCCCGGCGTTCTATCGCATACCCCCGACATTCGAGCGAGCGGGCGGCCGCCGCTGGCCATGCGGACCTTCCGCTCCCCATCCTTGGGCATGCGCCGGATCGCCATCCTGGCCGGGCTCCTCTTCGTCCTGGAGGGCTGCGCGCCCCGGCGACCGGCCATGGCGGAACGCCTCGGGCCCGAGCTTCCCTACCCGGACGTCGGGGTCCTGCTCTGGGTGGAGCCCACGCGTCTGGCGATCCTCCTTCCCGGCGGCAGCCGGCCCCGGCAGTACGCCCGCACCCTGGAAACGCGCGTCTACTGCGAGGGGGAGGAGAGCTACTGGGAGGCGCTCGAGCCCGGGATGGCGGTGCGCGTGCACTCGGTCCGCGGCCCCTTCCGACCGCTTCGCGCCACCGCGATCGAGGTCCTGACGCCGGAGGAGAGCGATGCCGTCCGCGAAAAGATGCTCGCCTTGCGCGGGCGCTCCGCCGCACCCTTTGCTCTCGGTCCGCGAAACTTGCACGTTTCGGTGGGACGTGGCAGTTGAACGGTGTGCATGAAGCGACCAGGCTGCTCCCGGCGAGTCGCGAGGCGCTGAGACAGTCGCTGGAGGCACTGGAGACCTCCGATCTCCTCGCGCTCGGCGCGCGCTTCTCTCGGGACACCGAGAGGCTCGTTCTTTACTTGGAGGTGCTGCGGGGGCGGCCGGGTCCGAAGGCCCAGCTCGCGGCCTGCCTGATCTGCTTCGACCTGGCGCGACAGGGCCACACCACCGCGCAGCAGGATTTCTTCCACCTCATCCCCACCTTCCGCGCCCTCGCCGCCGATCCGGACCTGGTCGACGACCTGCTCGGCGGCGACGCGCACCTCCGCCAGCTCTGGAATGATTCGCAGAAGGCGATCGCGGAGGACGACCCGCGCGACCTGGGCGAGGGGATCACCGCTGCGGCGCCCCTCGCGGGCGAGATCGACCTCGTCTCCGATTTGGACATCGACATCGACCTCGGCACCTACATCGACGCCTCCCGCAAGGCCGAGCACGCCAAGGCATTCGCGAAGATCGTGGCCCGCAAGCTGGGCTACGACCTGGAAAACGGCATCCTCCCCACCACCTCGGGCCTGGCCATGGACGGAGCGAAGGAGATCGAGGAGGTGGAGGAGTTCCTCCGCGAGGCCGCGCTCTTTTCACAGACGGTGTCGCTCGCTCGCGGGCTGACCTGCCTGGGCAACCTCTTTCTCGCCGTGCACCTGCGGCGACAGCGGCTCTTCGGCCGGCCCAACCGCCGCCGCCAGGAGGCGCTGCGCGCCGGCCTGCTCAACCTGCCCTCGGACGACCCGCTCCCCCTGGTCGAGGCGGCCCAGCTCTTCGAGGAGGAGGGGGCTTCGGTCGTCGCGCGCTTCCAGAAGGTCTCCGAGCTCCTCCTCGACTACCTCGCCTTCTGCGCGCGCAGCCAGCTCGATCCACTCGGGCCTGCCGCGGTCGAGGCCTACGTTGCCGCGGATCGAACCCCGCCGCCCCTGATGCTGCAGGGCGATCCGCGGAGGCGGCGGTGAGGCTCGCCAGCACGCCGCACGAGGCCCTGGCCTTCCTCGAGCAAGCCGAGCGCATCCGCGTCCGGCAGCGCGTCGAGCCCGTCGAGGTCCTGGTCGGCCTGCAGATGCGGAACCGCTACGAGATCCACGACGCCGAGGACCGGCTCCGGCTCGTCGTGCGCGAACGGGGCGGGCTCGGCAGGTGGTTCCTGCGTCAGGCCCTCGAATGGCTGCGGCCCTTCCAGATGGAGATCCGCGATCCGGACGAGCGGCTGGTCCTTCATCTGCGCCGCCCTTTTCGCTTCTTCTTCCACCGGCTGGAGGTGCGCGACGCGCAAGGGCGCCTGCTGGGCGTCGTGCGGCGACGCATCTCCTGGATCCGCCGCGTCTACGCGATCGACGACGCACAGGGCACGATGCAGGCCGAGCTCGTCGGTCCCCTCCTCCGCCCCTGGACCTTCGAGATCCGCGTCCGCGGCCGCGTGGTGGGCTTCATCCGCAAGAGGTGGTCGGGCCTGGCCAAGGAGCTCTTCACCGCGGCGGACGACTTCCAGCTCGAACTCGGCCCCAGCATCTCCCCGAGGCTGCGACTGCTCTGTCTCGGCGCGACCTTCCTACTCGAGTTCGTCCACTTCGAGACCCGGTCCGGGGTGCTCGGCGACGTCGGAGGCTAATCGAGAGGGCGTCCGTGGGGACGCCCTCTTCTGCGACGGCTTCGTCGCTCAACGCCGCCGCGGCGAGCGACGCCAGACCTCGCGCATCCAGGCCTCGACCTCGCGCGACTCCTTGGGGATGTCGCGGGTGAGGACACGGCAACCGCGCTCGGTGACGAGCACGTCGTCCTCGATGCGCACGCCGATGCCCCGGTACTTCGCCGGCACGGTCAAGTCGTCCACCTGGAAGTAGAGCCCCGGCTCGATGGTGAGGACCATGCCGGGTCGGAGCTTGCCGTGGCGGTAGTTCTCCGCGCGGGCGCGAGCGCAGTCGTGGACGTCCAGGCCGAGCATGTGGCTGGTGTTGTGGAGGGTGTAGCGGCGGTAGAACTGCTTGTCCTCCTGCAACGCCTCCTCGGCATCCTTCAGAATGCCCATCCGCTCCAGACCCTCGGCCAGCACCCGCATCGCGGCGCGGTGTGGGTCGAGGAAGTCGTTGCCCGGCTTGACCGCGGCGATGGCGGCGAGGTTGGCCTCCAGCACCAGGTCGTAGACCTCGCGCTGCTCCTTGGTGAACTTGCCCGAAATGGGCAGGACCCGGGTCACGTCGGCCGTGTAGAGCGTGTCGGCCTCCACGCCGGCGTCGACCAGGAGCAGATCGCCGGGCCGAAGCGGCGCGTCGTTGCGCGTCCAGTGCAAGATGCAGGCGTTGGCGCCGGAGGCGGCGATGGTGCCGTAGCCGACGTCGTTGCCTTCCATCCGGGCGCGCAGGTTGAAGACGCCTTCGACCTCCCGCTCCGACTGGGCGAACTTCAAGCGCTCGATGATGTCCTCGAAGCCGCGCTTGGTGGAGGCGATGGCCTTCTGCAGCTCGCGGATCTCGAGATCGTCCTTGATGAGCCGCATCTCGGAGAGGACGGTGGCGAGCTCGGCATCCTCCCGGGCGCGCGACTTGATCGCCTCGTCGACGCCCTCGGAAAAGCCGCGCAGCACGCGGACGCGCGCGCCCTTCAGGCTTGCCAGATACTCGGGGAGCTCGGGGAGCCCGCGGCACTCGTCCACCGCGAATCGAGCCCGGCTCTCCTCCACCCCGAGCCTGGGTCCAACCCAGAGCTCGCCCTTGTTGCGATCGAGGAAGAAGGTCTCGTCGCTGCGGCCGGGGTTGGGCTCGACGAAGAGGACGTCCTTGTGCCCCTTCTCGCCTTTGGGCTCGAGGACGAGGACGCAGTCGGGCTCCGTGTTCCCGGTGAGGTAGTAGAAGTCGCTGCCCGGACGGAAGCGGTAGTAGGTGTCGTTGGCGCGGACCTTCTCGTGCCCGGTGGGGATCACGAGATACTCGCCTGGAAAGCGCTCGGAGAGGGCCCGACGCCTCGCGTGGAAGTACTGCGCGCCCCGGATCGGTGTGATCCTTCCCTTCCTCTTCGCTTTCCAGTTCTGGAGCATGAACTCGCGGAAGGCGTCCGGAGGAGCGGTGTCGTGGCTGGCGCGCGCCGGCGCCCTCTTCTTCTGCTGCTCGATTTTCTTCATGGTCCTTCTCCCGTCGACCGCCCGCAAGCGAAGACAGGTCTCGCCCCAGGGTCTACGCCTTTCCCAGGCGCCGGTCCAGGCTGTAGGCACCCGCGCCCATGATCGCCAACGCGACCAAGGCGACGCCCACCTCGATGGGATGGCTGGCGCGAAGCAGCGGCTCGCCCTTCGCCAGATACTGCGTGGTGGCAACCAGCATCACGAAGGCCATGCTCGCGCTGGCGAAGCGAGTGAAGAGGCCGAGGATGAGGAGGATGCCTCCGCCGAATTCCGCCATGGCCGCAGCGAATCCCCAGGCCGCGGGCGCGAAATGGATTCCGAGATTCGACATGGCCGAACCGACCGCCTTCCAGCGCTCGGGGCCGCCCAGGAGCTTGGGGAGCCCGTGCACCACCACGAACATGATGCCGAGTCCCACGCGCAGAAGGAGGATGCCGACGTTCTGCTTGGACATGGATGAACCTCGCCGGGTGGGCTATACCCCAGTCCCCTTCGCTGTTGAAGACGACGATGACTGCCAAGCTCGCCGCTCTCTTGCCCAACGCTGACGGTCCGGCCCCGGATTCCTCCGAGATCCTCGAGCGCTTCGTACGTTTCGTCTCCGAGGAGGGGATCTCCCTCTATCCGGCCCAGGAGGAGGCCATTCTCGAGCTCTTCGACGGCAAGCACGTCATCCTCAACACACCGACCGGATCGGGGAAGAGCCTGGTGGCCGCCGCGCTGCACTTCTACGCGATGGCGCGGCGGATGCGGAGCGTCTACACCGCGCCGATCAAGGCCCTGGCCAACGAGAAATTCTTCTGGCTCTGCGACGCCTTCGGTGCCGAGAACGTCGGCCTGCTCACCGGCGACGCCTCGATCAATCCTCGCGCGCCGATCGTCTGCTGCACCGCCGAGATCCTCGCCAACATGTGCCTGCGCGAGGAAAGCCCCGACGTGGACTTCGTGGTGATGGACGAGTTCCACTACTACGGGGACCGCGAGCGAGGGATGGCCTGGCAGGTACCACTGCTGACCCTCTCCCACGGCACCTTCCTGCTCATGTCCGCCACGCTCGGCGATACCTCCCGCATCGAGGAGAGCCTTCTCGAGCTGACCGGGCGCAAGGCGGTGGTGGTGCGCTCCTTCGAGCGGCCCGTACCGCTCGAATTCGAGTACTCGCTGACACCCTTGCACGAGACCATCCAGCGCCTGGTGGAGAGCGGACGCGCGCCGATCTACCTGGTGAGCTTTTCCCAGCGCGCCGCAGCCGAGCGCGCCCAGGACCTGATGAGCGTCAATTTCTCCAGCCGCGAGGAAAAGGAGGCGATCCGCCAGGCGCTCGACGGATTCCGTTTCGACACGCCCTACGGCAAGGAGCTGTCGCGATTTCTGCGCCACGGCGTCGGCCTGCACCACGCCGGCCTTCTGCCCAAGTATCGCCTGCTGGTGGAGAAGCTCTCCCAGGAAGGCCTGCTCAAGGTGGTCAGCGGCACGGATACCCTCGGCGTGGGGGTGAACATCCCCATCCGCACCGTTCTCTTCACCCAGCTCTGCAAGTACGACGGCGAGAAGGTGGGGATCCTCAGCGTGCGCGACTTCCTCCAGATCGCCGGTCGTGCAGGACGGAAGGGTTTCGACGACGTCGGCTACGTGGTCGCCCAGGCGCCCGAGCACGTGATCGAGAACCTGCGCATCGCGCAGAAGATGGCGGAAAACCCCAAGAAGAAGCTGCAAAAGAAGGCGGCGCCGACGCGGGGCTACGCGCACTGGGACGAAAAGACCTTCGAGCGACTGCGCACCTTGCCACCCGAGCCCCTCGTCCCCCGCTTCCAGGTGGACCACGGGATGCTGCTGACGCTCTTGCAGCGCCCCTCCGATCGCCGGGGCGGCGGCTACGCGCGCCTGCGCGAAATCGTCTCCCGCGCCCACATCTCCGACTACGAGAAGCGTCGGGAGATGCGACGCGCCGCCCAGTTCTTTCGCCACCTCCGCGAGGCAGGGATCGTGGAGGTGGTCCGCCGCGAAAATCGGCCCGGCGCCCACGTTCGGGTCGACCTGGACCTGCAGCAGGACTTCTCCCTCAACCACACGCTCTCGCTCTACGTGCTGGAGGCACTGGATTTTCTCGACAAGGAATCGCCCACCTACGCGCTGGACGTGCTCACCCTCGTCGAGTCCATCCTCGAAAACCCCTACCCCGTGCTCTACAAGCAGCTCGACAAGCTCAAGAGCGAAAAGCTCGCCGAGCTGAAGGCGCAAGGCGTGGAGTACGAGGACCGGATCGCGGAGCTGGAGAACCTCGAGTGGCCCAAGCCGAACCGCGACTTCGTCTACTCGACCTTCAACGACTTCGCCGCGCGCCATCCCTGGGTGGGCGGTGAGAACATTCGGCCCAAGTCCATCGCGCGCGAGATGTACGAGTCCTACTACTCGTTCAACGACTACGTGCGTCACCTGGGCCTGCAACGAAGCGAGGGCGTGCTGCTCCGCTACCTCTCCGACGCCTACAAGACGCTGGTGCAGAACGTGCCGGAGAGCTACCGCACCGACGAGGTGGAGGAGATCGCGCTCTATCTGCGCAACACGCTCTCCGGGGTCGACTCCAGCCTGCTGGAGGAGTGGGAGAGCCTGCAAGGACTCTCGCGCCGGGCGGCAAGAGGCGAGACGCTGCAGCAGCAGCGCCCCCTCGACCTGGCCGAGGATCCTCGCGGGCTTCGCATTCGCGTCCGCGCCGAGGTCCATCGGCTTCTGCGGGCGCTGGCGTCGCGCGACTGGGAGGCGGCGCTGGAGGCGCTGCGGCCCGGCCACGACTGGACCGCCGAGGCGCTCGAGGCGGCGCTCGGTCCCTATTTCGAGGAGTACGGCGCCATCGACACCACGCCTGCAGCGCGCCAGTCCCACCTCACGCTCGTCAAGCAAGTCGAACCGCGGCGGTGGGAGGTGCAGCAGCGCCTGGTCGCGCCTCCCGATCCGAACGCCTTCGAGGAAGACGAGGAGAAGGGTGCGACCGAGTGGGCCCTCTTCTGCGAGGTCGACCTGCGAAGAGAATTCGATCCCGAAAAGCCCGTCCTCGAGCTGCGCCGCATCGGCGTCTGAGGAGCCTGCGTGGAACGCCTGATCTGGGTATGCCTCGGCAGCGCCGTTGGAGGAGGCCTTCGCTACCTCCTCACGGCCTGGACGCTGAGGCTCTTCGGCGGCGGCTTTCCATACGGAACGCTCGCGGTGAACCTCGTCGGTTCCTTGCTGATCGGCCTGATCCTCGCACTCGGCGACCTGTCCGCGACGGTCCGCGTCGGTTTGACCGTCGGCCTGCTGGGCGGTTTCACCACCTTCTCCGCGTTCAGCTTCGAAGCCCTTCGCCTCCTCCAGGATGGCGCCTGGTCTGCCGCTGCGCTCTACGTCGGCACGTCGGTGCTCGGCGGCATCGGCGCGTGTTTCCTCGGATGGACCTTGGCGCGCATGTGGGCAGGTGGCTGAAAGCTCGTCTTACCTCCGCTTCCCCTCCCGACCTGTCTCCAACCCCACGCGAAGATCGAAAACGCAACCATGCGAACCAGCGCCATCGCCTGCCTTGCCCTGCTCTTCCCGCTCGCCGCCGAAGCGCGCATCGTCAACGTGCAGTCGGCCGCCTCTCGCAAGGCCGAGGAGGGCCTGACCATCGAGGTCGGCGGCAGCCTGCTCTGGTCCACGGGGAATACCGACGAGGCCCAGGTCTCGGCTGTGCTCGACGTCCTCTACCTGACCGGTCCGCATCGCATCTTCTTCACCGCTCGAGGCCGCCGGGGCATCGAGGAGGGCAAGACCTTCGCCAACAACGTCTTCGAGCACCTGCGCTACCGCCGCGCCCTTTCCGGGCTTTTTTCCGGCGAGGCCTTCCTCCAGCACGAATACGACGAATTTCGCCGCCTGCAGTTCCGCGCTCTCTTCGGCCTCGGGCCGCGACTCGAATTCGTCTTCTCGGAGAACTGGGAGTTGGCGCTCGGCAGCGCCGCCATGCTGGAGCTGGAACGCCTGAACAACGACGACGCGATCGACGCGGGTCGGCGCGAGCGCAACCTTCGCTGGTCGAACTACCTGGCGGCAGGCGGGGAGCCCACCGAAGGGATCGCCCTCCTCCACACCGTCTACGTCCAGCCGCGCTTCGACGACTTCTCGGACCTCCGCGTGCTGAGCGAAAGCGCCGCCGTCCTCGACGTGAAGCGCTGGCTCGCGGTGAAGCTGGCCTTCACCGCCGCCTACGACAGCCGGCCCCCCGCCGACGTCGAGCGCCTCGACACCAACTTCACCACCTCCCTCGTCTTCCGGCTCTGACCATCCCCCTCGCGCGCCGAAACATGTCCGGCGTGGACGCAGTCGTCGACTCGACTCGCCGATCGGCGATCGGGCGGTCACGCCGTACGAGCTGCGGGCGATGGGGGATGTCGGAGACCCGCCTCGGCGTGATAGAGTCCGAGACGGACGGGGAGGTGTTTCATGCTTCGAACGTCGCCGTCGACGTGGGCCGGCGCGCTCCTTGTCGTCGCCATCGCGTGCTCGGAACCGGAAAGACCGCCCGTCCAGGGGGAAGAAGGAGGCGAGGGCGGAACAGGCGCCGCGGGGACAGGCGGCCAGCTGC
>QGUN01000075.1 GCA_003242475.1 Pseudomonadota bacterium | reverse complement strand
TGGCCGAGCGCGACTGGCAGCGGGCCCGCATCCCCGCTCCCATCCGTTACCTCGTCCTCGAGGATCAGAAGCGTCGCAGCCCCATCTGCTGGAACGTCTTCGACGACTGAGGCGGGGGCCAGGCCGCAATCCGGTCGGGGGAGCCTCCGGCCATTTCCGTCGGAGAGTGACCGCCCCGGCTCGGATCGCTACCGCCCGATGGTGCTGCTAGCAGAAGGATTCGTTGGAAAGGAATCGCCGAGGCGACATGCCGGCCATCGCTCGAAAATGCCGGATGAAATGAGACTGGTCGTAATAGCCGGCCTCCAGGGCGAGCTCCGTCAGGCTCATTCCGCTACGAAGGCCCCGCACCACCTCTCGCATGCGCAGGATGGAAGCGAACTGCTTCGGTGAGCAGCCCACCGCGCGACGGAAGCGCTTCTCCAGCGCGTCGACACTCAGGCCCAGCTCGTCGGCGAGACGAGCGATTCGGATCTCACCGGGCGCCCTGCGAATCTTCTCCACCGCCGCCCCGATCAGCGGATCCGCCCGGTGATCGCGGAGGCGCTCCCGAAGGAAGGCCTCGACCACCGTGATCCTTGCGGAATGATCGGGAGCTTCGGCCAGGCGCTCTTCGAGAATCCCCACCTCGCTTGCGCGAAACCAATCGGCAAGGGGAAGGATCGCGCCGTAGCTCTCGTGGAGTGGTGGCTCGAAAAGAGCGGCAGCCCCCTCGGGCCGAAACTTGACGACTACGATGCCACCCTCTGCCGCGGTATGCATCCGACGCACGGTGCCGCGCATGCCCGTGACCGTGCTCCGTGGGAGTTCGCGCGCCCCACCGTCCCCTTGAAGCACCGCCTTCCCCGCAAAGCGAATTCCGAGAAGAAGCCCCGGCTCTGGAAAGAGGACGCGCGTCGCCGCTTCGGAGGCCTCGACGATCTCGATGCGCCGGACGAAGGGTGCGAGATCCGGCGAGGGGGAAACGACCCGAACCCGCATGGCCGCATCCCATCACGTCCGCGGCAGCAAAGGAAAGCCCCCAATGAATTCCTCCAATTCTTGGAGGCCGTACGCGGACTAGATCGACGGGACCATCGCGCGGAACTCGTAGATCGCGCGAAAGGAGGAATCGATGAAGGTCCAATCCGTCGAGATCGGCGCCCACCCCGGCCACGTCTACCGCATTGGTGCATACAGCGTACCGTCTTCCTCCCGGATCGAGTTCGAAGAGGCGATGCGCCGAAGCGCCGACGTTCTCCGGACTCTGCCCGGCTTCCTCGGCCACCTCGTGCTCGAGAAGGCTGGCGGAGAGTCCAGGTTCGAACTCGTCTCGATCGCCGTATGGGAGAGCCGCGAGGCCCTCGCCCTGGCCGAATCCAGGATGCGGGAACACCACGCGAAGATCGGCCTCGACCTTCCCGCCCGGTGGGCCGAATGGGGCGTGGTCGCCGACCGCGGCGACTACGTCGTCCCTCCCCATCTTCAGCAGCCCTTCGATCGCTGAACGAAGGCCTTCGCTGCTTTGCACCGGGGCGATAGCACCCTCAAGAGCTCGTCGAATCGAAGATGCGGCAGACGAGCTCTTCCTCGATGGGCCGGACCGTCCAGCGATCGCCAGGCGCCTTCAGGCTCTCCAGATGGCGGCTGCCATTGACGTAGACGACGTCGAATTCGCGCAGCCGCTGCGCGAAGCCTTCCAGGTGGAGCCACTCCTCGAGGAGGAGATCGTCCTCCTCGGGAACACCGCCGAGCTTGCGCCAGATCACCAGCGCTCTTTGCCCTTCCGGCAGCTCGCCTTCGACCGCGCGGAACCCGTACGGACCGTGGGCATCCCGTACCAGTCGCCCGGCCAACTGCAAGCCCGTCCTGCACCGCCGAATCTCCCCGTCCAGGCGAAACTGGCGCGGAGCCCACATGCGCCGTACCCGCAGGCCGAGCAACCAATTGAACGTCTCCACCAGGTCGACGCGAATCTCTTGGGGCTCGCGGGAATCGGGCGTCGGCTTCCTCAACCGATACGAGGTGGGATCGGCGATCTTGCGAAGCGCAGGAATGTTCAGCCTCAACCCGTCGTCCCGCTCGACCACGTAGCGAAGGATGAATGCCTCGTCGCCTCGGCTCGAAAGGCACTCGCTCTTCTTCTCGTTCGCCTCACCAGCATCCAGCGCGAAACTATCGAGGGCATCCTCGTACGACTCGAGCCGTAGCACCTTCAGGATCCGGGGACTTCGCTCCACCTCCTCGGCCGTCGGCATGCGTACGGGCCTGCCGTCCTTCCACTCGGGGGCGAAGACCACCTTCTTCAGCCGAGGCAGAAGCACGGTCTCGAAGTGGTCCCCCATCTCCACGAGGACGAACGTTCGACGGCTGCCCTCCTCGCGGTTGGCTTCGATCACCGCATGCCCGGTCGTCCCCGACCCGGCGAAAAAGTCCAGCACCCACCCATCCTGTGGTGCTTGATGGACGAAGATGCGCACGAGCTCCACCGGCTTCGGGTAATCTACCTTCGGCGGATGACCGAAGAGCTGCGCGAGTTGGCGCGTACCATCGCTCGTGAAGATATCCGTGATGAGGTCCTTGAGGTTCGTCTCCGCGAAGTCGCGCACCTTCGTGAAAATGCGATACACCCTTCCCTTGCGAACGAAGGCCAGGTCGCCCGAATCGGCGAGGATCCGCTCCCGACTCCATCGCCAGGCGTGGAAGCGATGCTTCCCGTCCCGGTTCGGATGCGGCGGGATCTTGACGAAGCCCTCGAACTCGACTGTCTCGTCCACGTCCGAGAAGCGGATCTCTCTGGTGACCGGGTTGTAGTGAATGTTGAAGACCAGATTGGGCCGCGTCTTTTCGTTGAACCTGCTGTTTGTATTGTACAGCTCGTTCTTGAGCACGTAAGGACCGCGTTCGTCCTCGAAGACCTGGTAGCGAAACCCTTTGTAAGCAGACGGCATCGTTTGGGTGGCCCACTTCACCGGCACCGTGAAGAGACCTCGCCCAGGCCCACCGAACGCGAGCACGTATTCGTGCGTTCCGGCGGCGCCCCGACCCGCGATCTGCCGACCCTTCAGGTTGTTCACCCAGACGAAGGTGTCGAGCAGCTGCAGCCGGCGACACTTTTGCTGCGCCATCAGCGCAAGCCGATCCCTTTCGTTCCCGTCAATGCTCACAAAGAGCGTTCCCCCGTCGTGCAGCAGCCCCTCCGCGAGTCCCAGCCGGTCCGCCATCATCGAAAGCCAGGCGGAATGCGGGAATCTGTCATGGTAGACGAAGCCCCCGTTGCCCGTGTTGTAGGGAGGATCGATGTAGATGCAGTCGACCTTTTCCCGGTAACGCTCATGAATCAGCGATAGCGCCTGGAAGTTCTCCCCATGGACGAGGACTCCATCGGTCTTCTCCTCGAGGTCGCCGAGAGCCTCGAGTAGGCGCGCAGCGAAGCCGTCGTCGAAATGCCTCGTATCCACGGTCAGAGTCGGGTGCATTTCGAGAAAGGTTTCCGGGAGAGCGCCTCGCTCGTCGCGCTGCGCGCCATCGATCCCAAAGAGCTCCACCCACTCGTCCACCTGGGCGCAATTTCTCGCGATTTCTGGGTAGAGCTCCTTTGGAACAAGGTCGATGCGAATCAAATAGCGCGTATCGAAGACGAATTTTTTCTTCAGCCAGAGGCGCTTGCGAACCTCCTCCGCCGCGGCCAGCTGCCCGATGATTATATTCGCCACCTTCCGAATCGCCGCGGCTTTCTCGAGAGAGGATTGCAGGTCGGTTTCTGGCTTTCCGAGCTGTACCACATTCCGCAAGAGATAATCATCCAGCTCTCGAAGGAGGTAGGCGGCGAGGTCTTTGAAGATGACGTGGCCAACGCTAGCCCCCAAAGCGCCCGATAGGAGGCCGTTTTCCGTTTCATGGTCAGCCGTTCGACTCGCGCAAGCGAAATGGATCTGGTCGAACCCCCACCAGTGCAGGCTGACGTCGCTCTTACCGCTCCCGCCAACTCGCCCTCTTACCGGGCTCGCCTTCCCCTCCTCAAAAAAGCGCCCAAAGAACTGAAGTAGGTGCTCCCCGATCTCCGGTTCGGAAGATCCTCCCCCATCCAGCAGCCCACGAAGCGCGTCCGCAACCCCTCCGAATCGAGCAGCATCCAACTGGAGGAGTTCCTGCAGCTTCGCCCTTCCCCGCTCGCGATTCGACCCACGGGAAGAGCCGGGCCGAGCGTCGCTGGGAAGCGGCTCGGACCGCCTCTGCACCCTGGTCATTGCCCTCCGCTCCATAGGGTCGCCGCCGACCTACTTCACGTGCATCTCAGTCCGTCTAGCGCTCCGAAAGAATCTCTTGCGGGCTAAGCTCCCGTTTATGCCCGGAGCCCCAACAACCGCAATCGCGTAGCGACGAGACCGATGGCGGGCGACAACGAGCCCGAAGGCGCTGCGAGGGCGCCCCCGGGCAGTCAAGCCAGCAGCGGCTCAGGCGTGGCGGCGGGTGAGGCGGCCGGTCTCCTTGGCCTCGAGGATCCGGCCGGTTCGGGCATCGACCTCGACCAAGACCTTGCCCTTCGCGCGCCAGGACCGGGCGTCGAAGTGGATCTTCCAAACCCTGCCGCCCTTGGTCAGGTGGGCGTGATCGAGGCGACAGTCGTAGCGACGCCGGTCGCAATAGGTCTCGGCCACCTCCACCGCCTCGTGCTTGCTGAGCCTCGGCATCGGCCTCGCTTTCTCCACCTTCACCGGGCGGGGAGCGCGCTTCTCCACGACCACCGTCTCGGCGGGCCGAACGTGAAGCGCACAGCCGGTGGAGAGGAGGGAAAGCGCCAGCAAGGATCCGATGATCGTCGTCCTCATGCCACCTCTGACGGTCGCCCCCTTCCACCTATTCAAAGCGGCGAGCGCCGAGCCGAGCTTGACGACCTCTCCGGTGCCGTGATCCACTTGCCGGCTCGGTTCGGTGGGGGGAACTCGAGGGTGAACGCATGTCGTTCAAGGGAAAAGTGGTCCGCCTCCTCGCCGGGAATTTTCTCCCCGAGGCGAAGGTCGTCGAGGCCAGGGACATCGGGGGTTTCCGCTGGCTCCGGCTCCGTTCGAACGCGCCGAAAGCGCGCGCCGGAACGAAGGTCCAGCTCCTCTTGCCCTCGGACGAGATGCGGACCTACACGCCGATCGCCACCGACGATGGGTTCGTGCTGGTCGCCGACCGGGAGGCAGGCGGACCGGGCTCGCGGTGGATGACAAAGGCGCATGTCGGGACGTTGGTGCGCTTCGTCGGCCCACAGGAATCCCTTCGGCTCCCCGAGGGGCCCGTGATCCTCGTAGGCGACGAGACGAGCGTGGCCGTCGCAGCGGCCTTCGAGGCGGAGCGCCCCGGCAAGGTACATGCCGTGCTGCAGGCGCGGAAGGTCGACGAGGTCGAGGCCGCCGTTCGAGAGCTCGGGCTATCAGGCGCCGTCGTTCGCCCGGCAGGCGACATCGACGGCCTGGTGGAAGCGGTGATGCACGCGCGCGCAGCTTCCCCGACGGCTACCATCGCGGTGACTGGCGGGTCGCAGCTCGTCGTCGCGGTTCGATCGGCGCTGCGGGCCCGCGGGATGCGCGACGTCAGAGTCAAGACGTACTGGATTCCCGGCCGAACCGGCCTGGATTGAGCGTCCCTGGGCCGGCCGGGTGCGGTGGACGAGGCAGAGTGCCACCGTTACGTTCCGGCCCGCATGTCGACCCTTCCACTTCGCATCCCACCGGTTCCAGCGCTCATCGTTGCAGGGACGAGCCTGCAGGCGGGGGCGGCACTGGCCAAGCAGCTCTTCCCCGCGCTCGGGCCGGCCGGTGCATCCGGTGTCCGATTGAGCTTTGCGGCGGCGCTTCTGCTCGCGCTTTTTCGCCCGCGGCTGTGGCGGCTCGGAACAGCGAAGTGGCGTGCAGTGATCCCCTACGGCGTTGCGCTCGGCGGGATGAACTTCTCCTTCTATCTGGCGCTCGAACGGATCCCCCTGGGGCTTGCGGTGACACTGGAGTTCGTCGGCCCGCTCGGCGTGGCACTCGTCGGTTCCCGGAGGCCCATGGATCTCGTCTGGGTGCTGCTCGCGGGAGCAGGGATCTTTCTGCTCTCGCCCTGGGCTGGCGACGCGAGCGCGATCGATCCCTTAGGTGCCGGCCTGGCGCTGCTCGCCGGCGCCTTCTGGGCGGCCTACATCCTCGTCGGTGCGCGAACGGTCGGAAAGCTCACCGAGGTGGAGAGCGTCACGGCGGGGATGGTGGTGGCCACGGCGGTCGTGCTGCCCTTCGCGCTCGCAAGCGGCGCCGCAGCGCGGATGAACCCGACGCTCGCCGCGATGGGAATGGGGGTGGCGGTTCTCGCGAGCGCCTTGCCCTACACCTTGGAGATGGTGGCGCTGCAGGCCCTGCCGCCGCGGGTCTTTGGAATTCTCACGAGCCTGGAGCCGGCGATCGCGACGCTGGTGGGTTGGGCGCTTCTCGACGAGTCGCTGACCGCCTCGCAGTGGCTTGCGGTCGGGCTGGTCTGCTCTGCCTCCGCGGGCGCGACCTTGTCCGCCCGACCCACGCCCAGCCCGGCCTCGTCCGCCAGTTGAAGCGACGAGGGGCGCCGCGAGGGCGCCCCCGTGTAGCAGAAGCCCGCAGCGGACTCAGGCGTGGCGGCGGGTGAGGCGGCCGGTCTCCTTGGCCTGGAGGATGCGGCCGGTTCGAGCATCGACCTCGACGAAGACCTTGCCCTTCGCGCGCCAGGACCGGGCGTCGAAGTGGACCTTCCACACCTCGCCGCCCTTGGTCAGGTGGGCGTGATCGAGGCGGCAGTCGTAGCGGCGCCGGTCGCAGTAAGACTCGGCCACCTTCACCGCCGCGCGCTTGCTGAGCCTCGGCATCGGTCTCCTCTTCTCCACTTTCACCGGGACCTTCGCCGGGTGCGGAGCGCGCTTTTCCACGACCACCGTCTCGACGGGCCGCGCATGTACCGCGCAGCTAGTGAAGAGAAGGGGTAGCGCCAGCAACGAACCGAGGATCGTCGTTCTCATGCCACCTCTGACGGAGGCCCCCTCCTCCATATTCACGGCGCGAGGGAGCCTCCGCTCGGCGAGGGCGCGAAAGTCTCCCGGCATTCGGCTGGAAGTTCGTCGCCGGGAACGAGCTCGCGGTCTGGCCCGATCGCACGTGACGAGGAGGCGCGGCATGGCCACGAAATCCACGACTCGAAAGACTACGAAGAAGGCGCAGGTCAAGACGCAGAGGACAAGCACCTCGGTCGAGGATTTCATCGACTCGGTCGAAAGCGAGACCCGACGCGAGGACGCCAAGGCGATCGATCGGATGCTGCGCGAGATCACCGGCGAGAAGCCGGCGATGTGGGGCCCCTCGATCATCGGCTACGGGGAGTACACGCTGCGCAACTCGATGGGCGAGGCGCAGTGGCCCAAGATCGGCTTCAGCCCGCGCAAGAACGCCAACGTGCTCTACCTGCTGCCAGAGCTCCTCGCCTCGGACCCGTTGATGCAGAAGCTGGGCAAGTACGAGCTCGGCAAGGCCTGCCTCTACATCACTCGCCTCTCCGACGTGGACATGGACGTGCTCCGCGAGCTCGCCGCGCGCTCCTGGAAGCAAATGACGGAAAAGTACGGCTGAAAGGCGGCACCTCGACCCCACGCCCCCTCGCCGCAACCTGAGCAGCCCACGCCTGACTCACGACCTGCAGGTCGAGTCGACGGGTCGCCGACCTGTCCCCGGCCGAGCCTCCCCGCCTCCCCACGGGGGATGGGCGGGCAAGGGAAGCGGGGAGATCTTCGCGCGTGGAGGAAGGTCCCTCGCACAGGAGGCGGCTCAGATGTCGAGTTGCGAGCACATCGAAAGGGTGGCGAAGGCGGATCGGAAGCCTGTCCAGCCGAGCGGTCCCGGTTGCAAGGAGTGTCTCGAAATGGGCTCGACGTGGGTGCACCTCCGCCTGTGTCTCGAGTGTGGACACGTGGGTTGCTGCGACCACTCGCCGAACCGGCACGCGACGGCTCATTTCCGGCAGACAGGCCATCCCGTCATCAAGTCCTACGAGCCCGGCGAAACCTGGGCCTGGTGCTACGTGGACCAGGTCGCAGCTCGCTCGATCCCGGCACTTCCGGACGAGACGCCGACGCAGCACTACACCCCGCCCTGACGATTCGATCCGAGCCGAACCCCGGGCGTGGTCCGACCGGCTCGATTCCTCGGCTCGAACCCGCCGAACGCCACGCGGGCGAGCAGGACCATCCAGACCATGACGAAGGGAATGATCGTCAGGTTCTTGATGGCCAACTCCCAGGCGAGAAGCGACTTGCGCTCGGGTTCAACCAGGCCGCTCCTTAGCGCCATCGGTATGCCGTTGGCGAGGAGTGTGAGAAGAACGAGCAACCCAGCGCTCGCGAGGAGCATGGGCGCGTGTGCCTCGACGAAGTGTGTGAGGCGGCTGCTCGCATCCGCACGGGGCACTCCTCGAAAGATCGTGGCGACCAGCCACGCCAGCAAGCCCAGGCGCAAGGCGACGGTCGCAAGTTCTCCGATCACACCCTGCGCCATCGATGCGAGCGGTCCGAATCGTACCCCTCCACCGCCCACCGCCACGAAGCGCTGCAGCGCGGCCGGAGCGGAGAAGAGGGCGATCACGAGATAGTGGCGACCGAAGAACGCGCCAGCCTGGGCGAGCAGCGACAGGGCCTCGTGGATTCCCGTTCGCATGGCGGCCATGATTCCCGTCATGAGCCGGCGTGCCAAGGAAAAGCGAGGGCGCAACGCGGGCGCGAGCCGGCCGCTCGCGCGGGTGGTGGGGCTTTGGGGGGCGGTGTGGCTGGGGCTCGGATCGATCCTCGGCACCGGAGTCTTCGTCAGCCTGGGAATCGCAGCCGGGGTGGTCGGTTCGGGAGTGGTCGTCGCGACGGCGCTCGCGGCCCTGGTGGCGACGGCGAACGGCCTCTCGAGCGCGCAGCTCGCGGCGGTCTATCCGGTCAGCGGAGGCACCTACGAGTACGGGCACCGCCTGCTCTTTCCGGCGGCGGGCTTTACCGCGGGATGGATGTTTCTCGTCGCCAAGAGCGCGTCGGCGGCGACGGCAGCACTCGGCTGTTCGGGTTATCTCCTTC
Source organism: Pseudomonadota bacterium (assembly GCA_003242475.1). Classification (GTDB taxonomy): domain Bacteria; phylum Myxococcota; class Myxococcia; order Myxococcales; family Vulgatibacteraceae; genus ZC4RG40. The sequence continues at coordinate 2,081 of QGUN01000075.1, read as the reverse complement.
ACACTTTCGGTCTCGAGGTCGGCGCCAGCGTGCGCGTCGCGGTGGCGCTCGGCATCGTCCTCGTCCTCACCGGGCTCGTGGCCAGCGGCGTGCGCCGCTCGAACCGCGCCAACGTCGCGATCGTCTCCATCACCCTCGCCTCGCTCGTCGCGTTCGTGCTCTTCGGCTGGTGGAGTGTGGAGCCGGGTGCGTTCCTCAGACTCGTCGGCCGCGCGGCCTGGCGGGATGCCCTCGCCTCACCAGACGACCTGCTCCACGCGACGGCGCTGATGTTCGTGGCCTACACGGGCTACGCGCGCATCGCCACCCTGGGTGAAGAGATGCGCGAGCCCGCGCGAAACATCCCTCGGGCGATCGTCCTCACCCTCGTGCTCTCGCTTCTCCTCTACGTCTCGGTGGCCGCCACCGCGGTGGCGGCGGTCGGCGCACCGCTCTTCGCTGCCTCGACCGCGGGAACGGCAGCACCCCTCGAGATGGTGGCGCGCTCGTACCGTCATCCACAGGTGGCCGGGCTGGTGGCGATCGGAGCCATCACGGCGATGGCGGGCGTCCTCGTGAATCTCCTCCTCGGTCTGAGCCGCATGCTCCTCGCGATGGCGCGGCGTCACGAGATGCCCCCTTCCCTTGCGCGGGTCAGCGTATCCGCGCAGAGCCCCACGCAAGCCGTGTGGGCCGTCGGCGCCGCCACCGCGGCGCTCGTCCTCGTCGGGGACGTGAAGACGACCTGGTCGTTCAGTGCCTTCACCGTGCTGGTCTACTACGGCCTCACCAACCTCGCGGCCCTCCGCCTCCCCGCGGAAAAGCGGCGCTTTCCCCGCTGGATCGCGGCGGCGGGCCTGGTGAGCTGCTTCGGCCTCGCCTTCTTCGTGGACTGGACGGTCTGGCTGACCGGCCTCGTCCTTCTGGGCATCGGCTTCGCCCTGCGCGCCTGGTTTCTCCGTCGATCGCATTGACGTCTCGCCGAAGACTCCCCCATCCGGGCCATGCACGCAACCAATTGGTTGCACGTCCGTCGTGCCTGTACCATTGTGCAACCTGGAGGTTGCGCATGAGCGAGATGGACGAGATCGTGAAGACCATCGTGATCCGATCGCCTCGGAGCCGCGTCTGGCAGGCCGTGAGCGATCCGAAGCAGTTCGGCGTCTGGTTCCGCGCCAAGATCGACGGCGCCTTCGAGCCCGGCGCCTTGGTGCAGGCCGAGAGCACGTATCCGGGTCACGAGGGCACCAGGTGGGAGATGCGGATCGTGGAGGTGGTCCCCGAGTCGCTCTTCGTCCTCAGCTGGCCCGCCGTCGAGGACGCGCAAGACCCCAATCTATGGACGCGGGTCGAGTTCCGCCTCGAAGAGGTGCCGGAGGGAACGCGGCTCGCCCTCGTGGAATCGGGATTCGATCGCCTGCCGGACGACCTGCGCGTGGCGATGTGGCGGCAGAACGAGGACGGTTGGACGCTCCAGATGGAGAATATCCGACGGCATGTCGAGGGCTAAGCGCGCGCTGCGCGTGGACGACGCCGCCCCCCTCTTCGCGGCGCTCGGAGACGAAACCCGCCTGCGCCTCGTCGCGCGGCTGGCAACTCGGGGTCCCGCCTCGGCGACGGAGCTCAGTCGAGAGGCTTCGATCTCCCGGCAGGCGGTGAGCAAGCACCTGGACGTGCTCGCGCGAGCGCGCCTGGTTCGGGATCGGCACGTCGGGCGAGAGCGGATCTTCGAGCTCGCGCCCGCCCGACTGGAGAGGGCCCGGCTCTACCTGGAAACCATCTCCGCCGCCTGGGACGAGGCGCTGGAGTCCCTGCGGCGGTTCGTGGAGGAGTGACGGAACCCCGCGAGGGGGACCGATGATGTTTCGCGCGGCAGACCGTCCATGACTTGCAATCCGGAGGCGGGAGGTCCACCGTCCCGCAACACGAGGAGTGAGAACATGCGAGTCATGGTGATGGTCAAGGCCACGAAGAATAGCGAAGCCAACGTGATGCCCTCGAAGGAGCTTCTCGAGGCCATGAACCGGTACAACGAGGAGCTGGTGAAGGCCGGCATCCTGGTCGATGGCGGCGGTCTGCACCCGAGCAGTCGGGGCAAGCGA
>QGUN01000074.1 GCA_003242475.1 Pseudomonadota bacterium | reverse complement strand
TGTTGGTTTTAAGACCACGCTCCGCCGCATGCGCCGCGCCGCGGTCGGGCGGGCGCGAGGGGAGGCGCTACGGGCTCTGGCGCGGGCCTGCCGCGCCTATGTTCGGGAGCATCCGGGGCGGTACGCGGCCACCGTGCGCGCGGTGGGGCCCGACGATCCTCTGGCCGCGGAGCGGCTGGCGGCGCTCGACGAGGCGCTGGAGGTGATCTACGCGGTGCTGCGCGGCTACGGGATCGAGGGAGAGGATCTCGTGGACGCGGCAAGGGCGCTGCGCAGCGCCATGCACGGCTTCGCTCTCCTGGAGGCGGCGGGCGGATTCGGCCTTCCGCGCCACGTGGACCGAAGCTACGAGGCGATGCTCGACGCCTTCGACGCGATGCTCGAGCGCTGGGGCGAGCGGATGGTCGGCTCGAAGGGCGGGCGTCGGGCTGCTGCGGGTCGGTCACCGCGCCGCGCTCGTTGAGCCCCTGCGCGGGCGGCTTTCGTCCACGCGAGAGGTGCTGCCCGCTACGCAGCCGGCGCTGGCGCGGAATCCATCCTCCAATCAATCCTCCAGCCAGAGGAGTTCGGCGGGCTCGCCCACGCGGCCGACGACGATGGCGTTCTGGCCGAAGGCGCGACCGAGCTCTTCTGCCTCCTCGCAGGGCAGAAAGGCGAGCACGCTCGCCTCGGGGGCGGAGCCGTCGTCGGGGCGGCTCGCGCCGCGGAAAAACTCCACGCCCCGGGCGCGCAGCTCCAGCTCGAGGCGCTCTTGTGCTGCCTCGTTCGCCTCGGGGGAAAGCGGGATCGAGCGCGGGTTGTAGGCGGTGAGGTAGGCCCAGCCGTCGGCTCCGCGGGAGCGCAAGAGCGAGTCGAGCGCGGGCGTCCGTGCACCGATCCGGATCTCGATCGCCTCGTCGCCTTGCCAGGCGACGTAGGTGGTGGCGCGGTAGGCCGTCTCCCAGGTCGAACGGGCGGAGGGCCGGTGGGCGCGGAGAAAGAGGCGAACCGCGCGGCGCACTCGCGAGCGCAGTTCCTCCTCGTCGCCGATCTCCACACCCAGAAGGCCGCGCTGGGGGAGGTCGGTCAGGCAGAGCGCGCGGAAATCGCGGGCTGCTTCACTCGGGTCGTCGACCTGGATCAGTCCCTGCTCGGCGGCGCGCCGAAGGAAGTGCGCCAGCCGCTCCTGGCCCGTCTGGATGGTGCAGGTGTGGTAGGCGCGGCCCAGCTCGGGGAATCGCTCCGCCTCGGCGGCGACCAGGCGAAACCGTCGCACGGTTGCGGCATCGGTGACCAGGCGGACGAGATGCTCCCCGATGGTCTGCAGATCGTGACGGAGGTCGCCCGAGGGCGTTTCGAGGAGGGAGAGGAATTTCTCCCGCAGCTCGCGCGTTTCCGCGCCCAGCGTGGCGAGGAAGAGCGCCTCCTTGCTTCGGAAATGGTTGTACACGGTCGCCTTGGAGACGCCCGCGCGCGCAGCGATGGCGTCGACGCTGGCGCGCTCGTAGCCCAGCGCCTCGAATACCGCCCGGGCTCCCTCGAGGATCTGCTCCCGCTTGGCGGGGGAAAGCTCGGTCCTGGGCTCTTCGTCGATCACGCTCCTCTCCGGGCACGGGACCGCGGGGCGGTCGCCAGACTGAACGGTTCAGTCTTGACCGCTTACCCTTCCTTCTCTACTTACGCAAGCGAACCGCACGCATGGTGATCCCGTGAAATCGTTGGCTATCCCTTCCCCGACCCGCCGGGGTCTTCGTTCTTCGATTCGCCTCCTGGGACCTGCCCTACTGGCCGCGGGGATGCTGGCCGGATGCGGGTCCGGAAAGTCCCAGGGGCCCGCGCCCCAGTTGGTGGAGGTGGGGGTGATCACCGTGGAGCCCACCTCCATCACGCTCCATCGCGAGCTCCCCGGTCGGACCTCGCCCTTCCGGGTGGCAGAGGTGCGGGCGCGGGTGAACGGGATCGTGCAAAAGCGCCTCTTCGAGGAGGGGAGCGACGTCAAGGCGGGGCAGGTCCTCTTCCTCATCGATCCGGAGCCCTACCAGGCGGCGCTCGAGAGTGCGAAGGCGGCGCTCGCGCGGGCGCAGGCGAGCGCGGAGTCGGCCCGCCTTCTCGAGGAGCGCTACGCGGAGCTCTTGAAGGATCACGCGGTCAGCCAGCAGGAGTACGACAACGCCGCGGCGGCGGCGAAGGCGGCGAAGGCCGAGGTCGCGGCCGCCCGTGCGGCGGTGCGCACCGCGGAGATCAACCTCGGCTATACCCGCGTGACCTCGCCGATCGCTGGCCGCATCGGCCGCGCAGAGGTGACGGAGGGCGCCTACGTGCAGGCGGCGCAGGCCACGCTGATGGCGGTGGTGCAGCAGCTCGACCCCATCTACGTGGACCTCACCCAGTCCACGACGGAGCTGATGCGATTGCGCCGCCAGCTCGTGGAGGGGCTGCTTGTCCGCTCTGGCGAGGGAGCGAAGGTGCGGATCCTTCTCGAGGACGGCACGGTCTACCCGCACGAGGGCGAGCTGCAGTTCTCGGACGTCACCGTCAATCCGACCACGGGTTCGGTCACCCTCCGCGCGCTGGTTCCGAACCCCGACGGCGTGCTTCTGCCCGGGATGTTCGTGCGCGCGCAGCTCGAGGAGGGCACGCGCGAAGGCGCCATCCTCGTGCCGCAGCTCGCGCTGCGCCGGGACGCGCAGGGCAAGGCCAGCGTTTTCGTGGTGGGCGCGGACGGCAAGGTGGAGGTCCGTCCGGTCCAGGCCTCGCGCGCGGTGGGCGACCGGTGGCTGGTGACCTCGGGGCTTCAGCCTGGGGACCAGGTGGTGGTGGCAGGGCTGCAGCGGGTGCGCCCGGGGATGACGGTGAAGGCCGTGCCGGCGGTCGCCGCGGAATCGGCCCACGCGGCCCGCTGAACGGGGCCGAATCGAGGATCCGACGTGGCCAGATTCTTCATCGACCGACCCATCTTCGCGTGGGTGATCGCGATCCTGATCATGCTCGCCGGGGCCATCTCCATCATGGTCCTGCCGGTCGAGCAGTATCCGGCGATCGCGCCGCATCAAATCGGCATTCGCGCCACCTACCCGGGGGCCGACGCCCAGACGCTGGAAAACGCCGTCACCCAGGTCATCGAGCAGCAGCTCTCCGGCATCGACGGCCTGCGCTACTTCAGCTCGGAGAGCACCTCGGCGGGGACGGTGAGCATCAACCTCACCTTCGACGAGGGCGTCGACCCGGACATCGCCCAGGTGCAGGTGCAGAACCGCCTGGCGGCAGCCGAGCCGCTCCTTCCCGAGGAGGTGAAGCGCCAGGGGCTGCGCGTCTTCAAGACCGCCCGGAACTTCCTCCTCATGGTCTCGTTCATCTCCGAGGACGGGAGCATGACGCGAAATGACATCGCCGACTACGTCGCGTCCAACGTCCTCGAGCAGGTGGCGCGAGTTCCCGGGGTGGGCGAGACGCAGCTCTTCGGCTCGGCCTACGCCATGCGCATCTGGCTCGACCCCGACCGGCTCACCGCCTTCGGGCTGACGCCGAGCGACGTGGCGGCGGCGATTCGCGAGCAGAACACCCAGGTATCGGCGGGGCAGCTCGGCGGCGCTCCATCCGTACCGGGGACGGCGTTTACTGCCACCATCACCGCGCAAAGTCGGCTGACCAGCGAGGAGGAATTCCGAAACATCCTCTTGCGCGTCCACGAGGACGGGTCGCAGGTCCGGCTCGGGGACGTGGCGCGCGTGGAGCTCTCGGGCGAAAACTTCAGCGTCGACTCCTTCTTCAACGGCCGGCCGGCGGCGTCCCTCGGCGTGCGTCTGGCGGCGGGCGCCAACGCGCTCGAGACCGCGGAGCGTGTACAGGAGAAGCTGGAAGAGCTGGCGCAGTTCTTCCCGCCGGGCCTGACGTACGAGATCGCGCAGGACCGCTCCATCTTCGTCCGGCTCTCCATCCAGAGCGTCGTGCGGACGCTGATCGAGGCGATCCTCCTCGTCTTCGTCGTGATGTATCTGTTTTTGCAGAACATCCGCGCCACGCTCGTTCCGACCATCGCCGCGCCGGTGGTGGTGCTCGGTGTTTTCGGCGTCCTCGCCGCCACGGGCTTCACCATCAACACGCTGACCATGTTCGGCGTGGTCCTGGCGATCGGCCTGCTCGTGGACGACGCCATCGTGGTGGTGGAGAACGTCGAGCGCATCATGGAGGAGGAGGGGCTGCCGCCGAAGGAGGCGGCGAAGAAGTCGATGTCCCAGATCTCCTCCGCGCTGGTCGGCATCACCTCGGTTCTGGCCGCCGTCTACGTTCCCATGGCCTTCTTTGGCGGCTCGGTGGGCGTCATCTACCGCCAGTTCTCCATCACCATCGTCTCGGCGATGGCTCTCTCCCTTCTGGTGGCGATGACGCTGACGCCGGCGCTCTGCGCCACGCTGCTTCGGCCGCGTGCGCACGGGGCGGGGACGCGAGGCTTTTTCCGCTGGTTCAACGACGTCTATCTGCGTGGGCAGGAAAACTACCAGACCCTGGTCGGCAAGCTGCTCGCCCGGCCCGGTCGCTCCATGGGCGCCTACCTTGCGCTCTCGGTGATCATGGCCGTGCTCTTCGTGCGGCTGCCGACCGCCTTCCTTCCCGACGAGGACCAGGGGCAGCTCAGCGCCATGGTGATGCTGCCCACCGGCGCGACGATGGATCAGACCAAAGCCGTCATGGATCGGCTGGTCCAGTACCTCCTCGAGGACGAGAAGGATGCGGTCGAGTCGGTGACGAGCATCATCGGCTTCAGCTTCGGCGGCATGGGCCAGCACAACGGCATGGCCTTCATCAATCTGCGGCCCTGGTCGGAGCGGAAGGCCAAGCACCTTCGGGCGCAGGCGGTGGCGGAGCGCGCCTCGCGCAAGTTCTCCCAGCTCAAGGAGGCGCTCGTCTACGTGATGGCGCCACCAGCCGTTCCGGAGCTGGGTCAGGCCACGGGTATCGAATTTCAGCTCCAGGACCGGGTGGGCCACGGCCACGACGCGCTGATGGAGGCGCGCAACCAGCTCGTGGCGCTGGCCAACCAGCACCGTGCGCTTCAGCGCGTGCGGCCCTCCGGCCAGGAGGACGCCGTCCAGTACAAGATCGACATCGACCAGGAGAAGGCGGCGGCGCTGGGCATCCCGCTGGCGGAGATCAACCAGACGCTGGCCATGGCCTGGGGTGGCTCGTACGTCAACGACTTCGTCGACCGCGGCCGGGTCAAGAAGGTCTACATGCAGGCGGATGCGCCCTTCCGCATGACGCCCGAGGACCTGCACCGCTGGTACGTTCGCAACCGCAAGGGTGAGATGGTTCCCTTTTCCGCCTTCGCCTCGGGACGCTGGACGATGGGATCGCCGCGTCTCGAACGCTTCAACGGCCTGCCCTCGGTCCAGATCCAGGGCGAGGCCGCTCCCGGCTACAGCACGGGCGAGGCGATGGCGGCGATCGAGGAGCTGGTCAAGCAGCTCCCCGCGGGTTTCGGCATCGAGTGGTCGGGCCTCTCCTACGAGGAGCGCGCCTCGGGCGCCAAGGCGCCGGCGCTCTACGCGCTCTCGTTGCTCGTGATCTTCCTCTGCCTGGCCGCGCTCTACGAGAGCTGGAGCGTTCCCTTCTCGGTCATGCTCGTGGTGCCGCTGGGCGTGGTGGGCGCGCTCGGGGCCGCCTACCTCTTCGGCCTGCGCAACGACGTCTACTTCCAGGTGGGCATCCTGACGACCATCGGCCTGGCCACCAAGAACGCCATCCTCATCGTGGAATTCGCCCGCGAGATCCACGCGCAGGGCAAGGGGCTGATCGAGGCGACGCTGGAGGCGGCACGGCTGAGGCTTCGGCCGATCCTCATGACCTCGCTCGCGTTCATGCTCGGCGTCACGCCCCTCGCCCTGGCCAACGGCGCCGGTGCGGGCGGCCAGAACGCGATCGGTATCGGCGTGATCGGCGGCGTGCTCACCGGCACCTTCCTCGCCGTCCTCTTCGTCCCGGTCTTCTTCGTCGTGGTGGTGAAGCTTTTCGGGCGAAAGAAGGACGAGGCGGAAGTCTTGCCGGAGGCGGCTGCCACCGGAGGGGTCCATGGATAGGCGAGGCGTTTTCGGCGCGGCCATCGCGGGCGTCTCGATCCTCGCGGGGTGCACCCTGGCGCCGAAGTACGTTCGGCCCGAGGCGCCCGTCGCGGAGACCTTCCCCGAAGGCCCGGAAGAGGCGCAGGAGCTCCACGCATCGGATCTCGGATGGCGCGACGTCTTCGCCGACGAGAGGCTGCAGCGGCTGATCGAGATCGCGCTGGACAACAACCGTGACCTTCGGGTGGCGGCGCTCAACGTGGAGCGCTTCCAGGCGCAATACCGGATCGAGCTCTCGCCGCTTTTCCCGGCGGTCAACGCTTCCGGCCAGGCGACCTTCCAGGAGCTCCCGGCGGCGATTCCGAGCAGCCGCTTCGCCCCGAAGGAGCAGTACGCGGCCAACCTCAACGTCACCGCCTGGGAGCTGGATCTCTTCGGGCGGATCCGCTCGCTTTCGGAGGCGGCGCTCGAGCGCTATTTCGCGAGCCGGGAGACGCAGCGCAGCGTGCACATCGCGCTGGTGGCGCAGGTGGCGATCGCGCACTTCCAGGAGCGAGCGGCAGCGCGGCAACTCGAACTCGCGCGCCAGACGCTGGAGCTCGTGCGGGAGTCGTATCGGCTCACCCGCCGCTCCTTCGAGATGGGCGTCGCTTCGGAACTCGACCTGCGCACCGCGGAAAGCCAGGTGGAGACGGCGCGCTTCAACCTCGCCCTCTACGAGCAGCGCCACGCGCAGGCCGTCAACGGTCTGACGCTGCTGCTCGGGACGCCGATCCCCGAGGACCTGCCGCAGGGCGAGCCGCTCGAATCCATCAGCGTGCGCACCGATCTGCCCCCAGGCCTGCCTTCGGATCTCTTGCAGCGGCGGCCCGACATCCTGGCGGCGGAGCACCAGCTCAAGTCGGCCAACGCCTCCATCGGAGCGGCGCGCGCCGCCTTCTTCCCCCGCATCAGCCTGACGGGGGCGGCGGGATTCGCGAGCACCGAGCTCGACCAGCTCTTTTCCGGCGACAGCTTCACCTGGAACTTCGTCCCGCGGATCGACATCCCCATCTTCCAGGGTGGCCGTTTGAGGGCGAGCCTGGACGTGGCGGAGATCACGAAATCGATCGAGATCGCCACCTACGAGCGAACCATCCAGCAGGCTTTCCGCGAGGTGGCGGATGCGTTGGTGGCGCGCAAGGCGATCGAGGAGCGGGTGCAGGCACAGGCGGCACGGGTGGCGGCGAACCAGAGGCGTTACGAGCTGGCGGAGCGCCGCTACCGCGCCGGCGTGGACAGTTACGTGACGCTACTGACCGCCCAGCGTGACCTCTACGCCTCGCAGCAGACGCTGATCGATGCCCATTTCGAGCGGCTCGCCAACGTCGCCGACCTCTACCGGGCGCTGGGCGGCGGCTGGCTGGAGACGAGTCAGAGGACGGCGCGGGCCGAGGAGGCGGACGGTTAGGAGCCTGTCGTAGAAACCGACCGTCGCCGCGGCAGGTTGGTTACTGCAACAGGCTCCCGGTCTCGCGCGTCGCCAGCCCGTTCGCTGCTTCACCAGCGCGTCGTCGATCTTTTGGGCGCGGCGCGCCGCCGGCCGGGGCATGACGCTCCTTGCGTAGGCGAGAAACTCCGGGCGCTTTTAGAGCCACCCGAACTCCATGCCACGAGCGCCCAGCGCGCGATCCGTCCGCGGGAAACGGGATTGGTGTAAAGGACGATCCGGCTCATGACGACCTCCCCGTCCGGTTGCACTGCGGGTAGGCGAAAGCGGATCCTGCCACCGGTCGGGGAGGGGAAGAAGGGCGACGACGGAGTGGAGACGGGTTCGGAAAATTCGCATGGACGACCGAGGGCTTGGATCTCCGCCGTCGCCTTCTCGCTCGCTCTCTTCGTCGGGACGACGCTCTGGGTGACGAGCGGCCGCACCTTGGGCTGGGAGCAGGAGGTGCTGAGCTGGGCGCAACGAGCCGGCGAGGGCCCCGTCCGGGCGCTCTTTGCCGCGGTGACGGAGCTCGGCTCGGCCTGGGTGCTGGTACCCCTGGCGGTGGGGCTGGGGATGTGGGCGCATCGCCGGGGCTGGCGGGCGGCGACCTGGGTGCTCTGGGGCGGCTCCCTGTTGGCCGAGGCGGTGAACGTCCTGCTCAAGTGGCTGGTGGGGCGGGAGCGGCCGCAAGGTTTTGCCGAGAACCTGCCGCTGACCCACGCCTTCCCCAGCGGTCACGCCATGGTCGGGACCGTCGTCTGGGCCCTGGCGGCCTTCCTCCTCGTCCGAACGGAGCCGCGCTGGGCGCGACCGCTCGCGATTCTCGTGCCGATTCTCTGCTTGTCGATCGGCCTGAGCCGTGTCTTCGTGGGGGTGCACTGGCCCCTGGACGTGGTCGGGGGATTCGCCGCCGGAGGGGTTTTCGTCGGGCTCGGCAAGCTGGCGATGGACGCCGCGGCCCGGCACGATTCGATCCGCGGGTCGCGGTAGAGGGAGCGACGTGGAGCGGCAGAAGGAGACCGACGCGTGGCATGCGCTCGAGGCCGAGGAGGTGGCGCGACGCCTCGGCACGGGACCCCAGGGGCTGACCGAGGAGGAGGCGGCGCGGCGACTCCGGCGCCATGGACTCAACGAGCTTCCCCAGGCGAAGCCGACGAGCGCGTGGGTCGTCTTCTTGCGGCAATTCGCCAGCCCGCTCGTCTACATCCTCCTCGTCGCGCTGGGCATCACGCTCCTGCTCGGCGAGTTCGTCGACGCCGGCGTGATCGCGCTGGCGATCTTCCTCGACGTCGTCATCGGTTTTTTCCAGGAGCGGAAGGCGGAGGCATCGGTCCGGGCGCTGATGCGCCTGCTCACGCCGAAGGCGCACGTCGTCCGCGACGGTCGCGTCCGCGAGATCGAGAGCCGCTTTCTCGTCCCCGGTGATCGCGTCCTGCTCGAATCCGGCGCGCGCGTTCCCGCCGACCTGCGGCTCGACTCCACCAAGGCGCTGATGGTGGACGAGTCGCTTCTGACCGGCGAGTCCGTCCCCGTGCACAAGAGAGCCGGGCGCATGGCGGAGAACCTTCCCCTCGCCGACCGCGTGAACATGGCCTACACGGGGACGATCGTCACCTCGGGCCGAGGCCAGGGCTACGTGGTGAAGACGGGCGCAGCCACCGAGCTGGGGGCCATCGCCGAGACCATCCGCAAGGAGGAGAAGGCCGAGACTCCGCTGCAGCAGCGGATGTCTCGTTTTTCCCGCGTCATCGCCATCGGCATCCTGCTCGCCTGCGCGTTGAGCTTCGCCATCGGCATCGCCCGCGGTCATTCGGTGGCCGAGATGTTCGTGCTGGCGGTGGCGCTGGCGGTGGGCGCCATCCCGGAGAGCTTGCCCGTGATCTTCACCGTCACCATGGCGGTGGGCGTCCGCCGCATGGCCCGACGCAACGCGATCATCCGCCACCTCCCCGCGGTGGAGACGCTCGGCAGCACCACCGTCATCGGCTCGGACAAGACGGGCACGCTCACCGAGAACCGGATGACGGTGACCGAGGTCTGGGCGGGCGGCCGGCACGTCCCCGTTCCGCGGGAGGGGATCGTCGAGGCAGACGACGCGGTGCGCGCCGCGCTGCGCGCCGGGGCGCTGACGAACGAGGCGCACTACTGGATGGAGGGGGATCGCATGGAGAGCCGCGGCGACCCCACCGAGGTGGCCCTCCTCGTCGCCGCCGACCGCATCGGCCTCGAGCACGACAGGCTCCGCCGCGACCACGTGGTCATCCAGGAGATCCCCTTCGAGCCGGCCCTCCAGTACTCGGCCTCGCTTCGCCACGGGCCGGAAGGCCCGATGCTCTTCGTCAAGGGCGCGCCGGAGCGCGTCATGGCCATGTGCCGGTCCATGCTGGGCGAGGGCGGAACGGTTCCCCTCGACGAGGAGGCGGTTCGCGAGGCGAGCGCGCGCATGGCCTCGCGCGGCCTGCGCGTGCTCGGACTGGCCCACGCGCATCTACCGGACGGGCGCGATTTCGAACGCGAGGGAATGCCGGACGATCTGGTCTTCCTGGGGCTGGCCGGCATGGTCGACCCTCCGCGCGAGGGAGTGAAGGAGGCGATCCGGGGCTGCCAGGAGGCGGGAATCCGCGTGCTGATGGTCACGGGCGACCACGCGGAGACGGCGCTCGCCATCGGCCGCGAGCTCGGCATCTCGGGCGAAGGGGAGCGGGCCATCGCGGGGCGCGAGCTCGCCACCATGGACGACGAGGCTTTGCGCGAGGCGGTGCGCACGCATTCCGTCTTCGCCCGGGTGGCGCCGGAGCAAAAGCTGCGGATCGTCCATGCGCTCAAGGCCAGCGGCGAGGTGGTGGCGGTGACGGGCGACGGGGTGAACGACGCCCCCGCCCTTCGCGGCGCCGATATCGGCGTGGCCATGGGACGAAGCGGAACCGACGTGGCCCGCGAGGCCTCGGACATGGTGCTGGCGGACGACAATTTCGTCAGCATCTACGCCGCGGTGTCCGAGGGGCGGATCACCTTCGAGAACCTGCGCAACTCGGCCTTCTTCCTGCTCTCCACCGCCGCCGCGGAGATCGTCACGCTGCTCGTGGCCATCGCCCTGGGCTGGCCGAGCCCCTTCGTCCCCGCGCAGCTCCTCTGGCTGAACCTCGTCACCAACGGCGTGCAGGATCTGGCTCTCGCCTTCGAGCCGGGCGAGAAGGGCGTGTTGCGCCGTCCGCCGAGGCCGCGCGACGAGGGGATCTTTTCCGCCGTCCTCTGGGAACGGCTCGTGGTGACGGGCCTGGTGATGGGCGGAGGTGCGCTCTTGCTCTTCTACTGGGAGCTCGCCAGCGGCGCGTCCATCGAACGGGCGAGGACGGTGGCGATGACGGGGCTGGTGATCTACCAGGCCTATCACGTGGGGAACTGTCGCTCGGAGCGGCTCTCGGTGCTCGCCAAGAGCCCCTTCCAGAACCTCTTCCTCTTCGTCTCCACCATCGCCGCGCTCGGCATCCACGTGATCTCCACCTATCTTCCGCCCACCCAGTTCGTGCTGCGCTTCGTCCCCATCGACGACTGGCAGACCTGGGTGCGGATGCTCCTGGTGGCCTCGTCCATCCTCGTGGCCATCGATCTGCACAAGCTCGTTCGTCGCCGCGGCCTCTCGCTGCGGGAGTTTTACGGCCTGGACCGGTGAGGGGCTCTCACCCGCCGAGTGTGATGTCCTGCTTTCCGTACCACTCGAGGGCGCGGAAGAGGTGTTCCGGTTCGAAATCCGGCCAAAGCGCGTCGACGACGAAGAAGTCGGCATAGACCGATTGGAGCGGGAGCAGGCCGCTCAAGCGGCATCGCCCTCCCCAGCGGACGATGAGGTCGAGGCGAGGGACGTCGGCGGAACCGATCGACTCCATGAGATCGCGACGCGTTCCCCCTTGCGGCGGGCGTTCGAGCGCGCAGCTCACGTCCCAGGCCCAGTCGTAGTTCACGAGGAAGTTCAC
>QGUN01000073.1 GCA_003242475.1 Pseudomonadota bacterium | reverse complement strand
GGCGGGCGCGACCAAGAAGAGCCGCGCCTCGAAGTCCGCCTCGTCGAAGGCGGCCCGCAGCGAAGGCTGAGGCCTCCGATCGGCGGGCTCGACGGCCAGGCCCGCCGGCTCGCAGGGAGGCACGCACCTTCCCAAGACGACGAGCGCTCCGGAGCCCCGAGCGGGCGCTCCGGTCGCCTTCTCGGATGGGCGCTTCCCGTGTGGGCGCGCCCATCTGGCGAGGGGAGGCTCAGTCCTGCGGATCCGTCGGGCAGGCGACGACGATCGGCGCCGGGTCGAGATCGCGGGGATCGTCGTCGATGCGCTCCGCGGAGAAGGTGGAGCGGGAAAGCCCGAGACGGATCGGTTCGAGTACCTCGCCGCGCACGAACCCGCAGAATCGATCCGGGCTCTTGGTGACCGCCTCGAGATTCAACCGGGCCACGATGACGCGCCCCGTGAAGGGGTTGGCACAGCCGCCGATGGCCAGCTGCGGAAGCTGCGCCACGAAGGAGCCGTCGCTGCGGACCGGGATATCCCGAACCTCGACCGGCTGCGGCTCCCCCTCGGTGGGGACCTGGCTCCCCTCCGCGATGGCGACGGGGGAAAAGGGGTCGGGGCAGCCGCTGGGCGGCGAGACGAGGGGAAGGATCCTCAGGTTGAGCGTGCAGCCCTCGGGAGGGCAAGCCGACCTTCCCTGGTAGTTCGTCTCGACCTGCACGTCGAAGACGAGGGGCTGCGCCACTCCTCCTCCGAGTTCCACCACCGCCGCAGAGAGAAGGAAGCGGCCATCCAGGCCTTCGAGGGAGCTCGAGCCCAGGTCGGCCGGGGGCCTCCGGAAGGGCTCGGTCCGCTCGACGAATTCCTCGAAACGCTCGTCGGGGTCGGGGCAGCCCCACAGGACCGCCGCCAGCAGCGCGAGCCGGATCGCTCTCGTCGTCATTTTGGGTTCCTCGCCCGACAAGTTTGCTTCCCACCTCGCAAACCTGTCAAACTGGCGATCACCATGAAGCGTCTGCCCCTCCTCCTCGCGATCTGGTCGATCGCCTCGACCGCCGCTGCGAGCGGGTTCTCGACCGCGCGCTTCGGTGGCGAGCACGGCCACCCCACCACCGACAACCCGACGGCGCTCTACTTCAACCCCGCCGGTCTCGCCCTGGGGAAGGGCCACCGGATCTACTTGGATGGCGCGCTCGCGCTGCGGCGCGCCCGCTACGATCGGCCGGTGGGGGCGATCTCCAACCCCGGCACGGGGACACCCGAAGATCTGCTCGACGCCAATTCGGGGAAGGCCGAGCTCGACAACTGGAACCTCATCCCCTTCGGCGCCCTCGTCTCCGACCTCGGCGTCGAGAACCTCGGCGTGGGGATCGGGGTTTACGTCCCCCTCGGCGGCAGCGCGAGCTGGGAGCGGAACACGGCGTTCGAGGGAGCGCGAGGCGAGCAGTACCCGGGCGCGGTCGACGGCGTGCAGCGGTGGTTCACCATCGAGGGCACCATCCGCTCGCTCTACTTCACGGCCGCCGCCGCCTACCGGATCCCCTCGCTGAGGCTTTCGCTCGGCGCGGGGCTGAACGTGATCCAGAGCGAGGTACACACCATCCGCGCGCGCAACGCCGATGGTACCGACGACCTGGTCACCGGCGACCTCCCCAAGGAGGGGCGCAGCCTCCTCGACGTCGAGAGTTGGGATCTGGGCTTTTCGGTGGGCGCGATCTGGGAGCCGGTGGAGCGATTCTGGGTGGGCGCCTCCTACCAGAGCCAGCCGGGGTTCGGAGAGATCGAGCTGAAGGGCAAGCTGAAGACGCAGTTCCCCTCGGCCGACCAGACCTCGCAGGACGTGGTGCTGACCCAGGAGCTGCCCGACATCTGGCGGCTGGGCCTGCGGTGGCGGCCGCAGGAGCGATGGGAACTCCGCCTCTCCGGCGAGTACGCCCGCTGGAGTGTCTTTCGCGATCAGTGCGTGTTCTCCGAGGGAGGCCGCTGCGAGATCCGCGCGGACGGCTCGACGAGCGCGGACTCGTCCGGCGTGATCCAGAACATCCCGCGCCGGTGGCGGGACGGCTTTGGCGTGCGCGCCGGCGCTTCCCATTGGGTGGTCCCCTCCGTGGAGGCCTACCTGGGCGTGGGCTACGACAGCAACGCCATCCCGGACCGCACGCTCGACCCCTCTCTTTACGACATGCACAAGATCTCGGCTTCGGCCGGGGCGCGCGTGGAGATCACGGACTGGTGGGCGGTTGCGGCCACCATCACGCCGGTCTTCTACTTCACCCGTGAGATCGAGGTCGGGGAGAGCCAGGGCCTCGCGGCGCCTTCCAACCAGCCGAATTCGGCCGGTACCTACGAGCAGTTCATCGCGGTCTTCGACCTCAACACCGAGGTCCGCTTCTAGGAGCCTGCTGGAGTAGCCGACCGTCGCAAGGCGGAGGCGGTAGGCGAGGCCGGCAAGCGCATCGGCGCAGACCCGACCGGAACCCCATCGAGGCGCGAGCGAGCACGCGGACCAGAGCTCTGCCGTCGCGGCAGGCCGGTGACTGCAACCGGCGCCCGGGCTCCTAGCGGATCTGCTCGGTCAGCCAGCGGCCGAGATATTCGTCCTTGAGGATGAAGCCGTCGGCGCCGCATTCCGCGGCGGCGGCCTCCACCTCGGCGCGCGACTGGCCGGAGCAGAGCACCACCTTGATGCCGCGGAAAAGCTGGTTCTGCTTGAGAAAGCGGCAGAACTGCCTCCCGTCCACGCCGGGCATGTTGATGTCGAGCAGGACGAGATCGGGCCGGGTCTCCTTCTTGAGGATGATCCGCGTCGCCTCCTCCGCATCCTTCGCGTAGGCGATCTGGAAGCCCTTCGGCTCCAGTTCGGCACGCAAAAGCTCCGCGGCGATCTCGCTGTCGTCCACGATGAGGATGCGGCGCCGCTGCGCCAGCGCCTGCCGAAAGCGCTCGCCGAGCGTCTCGATCGGCGAGGCGCAGAGCGCGCCCTCGGCGCCGAGCGCCGAAACCTGCGCCTCGAGCGCCTCCTGGGGATCGTCGGAGAAGAGGAGCGAACGCCCCTCGAAACCCTTCTCGCGAAGCAGCCGGATCCCGCTCTTGGCCAGCGCCGGCGAGATGAGCAGGGCATCCGCTCCTGCCGTGCGGTTCGCCAAGAGTTCCGGCCGCTCTTCGGTGATCACCTCGTGGCCCGCGGCGAAGAGAGCGTGGCCGGCGAGCGCTCCGAGGATCTCACTCTCGGTACAGACCAGCACTTTCATCGGGGATGGCGATGATACCGCATCCTGGTTGTGAATTGGGCAGAAGCCTCCGATAATGCGTCGAAAATGCGCAGCCAGTCGTTGCAGCGAGAGGTGCCGGATCCCTGGGAGGCGCTGGGCTCCCCCGACCATGTCTCCCTCTTCGTCCTGCGCCTTTTGGGCGAGCGCTACGCCGTGGAAGCGAATCTGGTGCAGGAGGTCATCCGCACCGGGCCGATCACCCGGCTCCCCGCGGCGCCCGCCTTCCTCCTCGGCGTCTTCAACCACCGGGGAGAGGTCCTCGCGTTGATGGATCCCGCCCAGCTCCTCGCCGAGGAAAGCACGCCTCTGGCCAGCGGCTCGAGGGCGGCCATCGTCCAGAGCGGCGAGTGGAGGCTGGCCTTGGTGGCCGAGGCCATGGAGGGCCTGGTCTCGGTGCCGCCGTCCGCGCTGGAAGCGCCGCCGGCCACCGGGCCCGGCCCTGCCGAATTCCTCAAGTACGTGGCGCAGACGCGCGACGGACCCCTGGCCGTGCTGGATCTCGCCCGCATGATCGAGACGGCGCGAGCGCGGAGCCTCCCCGGATGACGGAACGCGAGATCCTCCTCTTTTCGCTCGACGGCAGGCGCCATGCCGTGGACGCGAACTCGGTGCGGCGCATCGCCAGCAGTCGGGAGCCCGGGGCGGAGTGGATCGCCGCCTCGGTCCTCGGTCGTTCCCGAGTTCCCCGCCGCGGCCTGGTGGTCGAGGTCGACGGCCAGGAGCGCACGCTCGCCGTGGACGGAGTGGAGGGGATCGAGCGCATCCCCGCAGAGAACGTCTGCCCCCTTCCTCCCTTCGCCCGGGCGACGATCCGGACCGCAGGGATCTGCGGCATCGTGGTGCGAGGAGACGAGCTGCTCTTTCTCGTGGACCTGCAACAGCTGATTCGAGAGTCGTCCAAGGAGTCGTGGCTCTATGCGCAAGACGAGTGAAGAAGCGAAGCCCTCCGCCCGATCGCGGTCGAGTTCGGCCCAAACGGAGGCGATCCAGCGGCTGCTGGAGAACCTCGCCCGCGGCCACTACAGCGAGCGGCTCGACGTCGACCGGATCAACTCGCCCCAGCTCCGTCGGATCGCCGAGCTCGTCAACGAAGTGGCCGAGCACGCCACCGAGCAGATCCGTACGGCGCAGGAACGCAACCGGAGCCTTCGGAATGGCATGCAGGAGGCGCTGGAGGCGATCCTCAAGGTGGTCAACGAGGGCGAGCTCTCCGGCTCGACCGGCATCCGCAACCCGAGCCCCACGCTCGCGCCGTTGATCAAGGGGATCGATCAGCTCCTCGCCACGCTCCGCGCCTTCACCCTGGAGATGGGGGAGGCATCGCTGCAGATCTCCGCCAGTTCCGCGGAGGTCCTCGCCGCCGCCACCCAGCACGAGTCCTCCATGGCACAGCAGGCGAGCGCGGTGCACGAAACCACCGCGACCATGGCGGAGCTCAAGAGCGCCGCGGCCAACATCGCCGACAATGCGCGAACCGTGGCGGCGGTGGCCGAGCAGACGGTCAACGCCGCACGCGCGGGCGAGAGCGCGATCCGCAGCCTGCTTTCCGCCATCGAGACCATCAACCAGGACGCGGACGCCATTCACGAGGCGATGGAGCGGCTCTCGCGCAAGGTGGAGCGGATCGGCTCGGTGGTGGAGGTGATCGACGAGATCGCCGACCGCTCGGACCTGCTGGCGATCAACGCCGCGCTGGAGGGCGCCAAGGCGGGCGAGGCCGGCCGGGGCTTCTCCATCGTTGCGGCGGAGATGCGGCGCCTCGCCGAAAACGTCCTCGCCTCCACCCAGGAGATCAAAAACCTCATCGGTGAAATTCGGGAGGCCACGGAGGAGACGGCCCGCGCCACCGAGCGCAACCGCGCCTCCGCCAAGGAGGGCGAGGAACAGGCGGAGCAGGCCATGCAGAGCGTGCAGGCGATCCTCGCCGGTACCGAGGAGACCCGCGACGCGGCGCGCGTGATCCACCTGGCCACGCAGCAGCAGCGCTCCGCCACCGAGCAGGTGGTGCAGTCCATGACCGAGCTGGAAGCCGCGACGCGGCAGGCCCAGCAGGGCGCGGCGCAGGCGGCCAGCGCCGCGGCCGAGCTCGCCAAGCTCGCCGATCGCCTCTCCTCCCTGGCGAAGCGCTTCCGCGTCAACTGAGGGCCATGAACGCCGAGGGGATCCGTCAAAAGCTCCTGGTCAAGTTCCGGGAGGTCGCCGGGGACCGCACGGAGCGAATCCTCGCCGTCCTCTCCTCCTTCGAAAGCGGAGGGGGCCAGGAGGCGCTGGCCGAGGTCGCTCGCGAGCTGCACACGCTCAAGGGGGAAGCGCGGATGATGGGCTTTTCCGCGCTCTCCTCCATCGCGCACCTGGCCGAGGACCTCCTGGAACTCCTCCCTCGCGCCACGGACGGCAAGGTTCTCGGGGCGCTGCTCCGCGCCTGCGAGGCGATCCCCTTCCTGCTGGACGAGGAGCCCGAGGGAGGTTCGTTCGCTCGCGAGATCGAGGCCGAGCTCCGGGCGCTGGTCGAGGGCCCCCGGGCCGGACCTCCGCCGTCGCCGCAAGCCGCCGCGAGCCAGGCGCCCGCGGCGGAGGCCTCCCCTGCCGCAGCGGGCGGCGCGGCGCCCGAAGCTTCCCTCGACGAGGCACGGCCCTCCGATTCCGCACGTCCACCTGCGCCCTCGAAACCCCAGCCCCCTCCCCCGCCCACGGAGAAGGCGGATCCCCCCGCGGGTGGCGAGGCGGCGGCGGCGCTTTTGCGCAGCGGCAGCTCCATCCGCATCCACCTCGACGCCCTCGACGAGATCGCCGGCCTGACGGGCGACGTGATGGTGGAGGGCGCGCGCTCGGGCACCCGCGTCTTGGAGCTGAGGCGGCTGCTCGAAGGGTGGAGCCAGGTCGCGGACCGCCTCCTCGTGGCCGCTCGCAACGGATCGGGCGCCGAGGAGGTCGCCGATCTGGAAGACGAGCTGCACCGATTGCGAACGGAGGCCTTCCGCTTCTTCCATCGGCATGCCGAGGCCGTGGCGGACGTGCGCGAACTCCTCTCGACGCTGGCCGAGCGCGTCGCCCAGGCCCGGATGATCCCGCTCTCGGGGGTCTTCGCCGACCTACCGGCAAAGGCCCGCAAGCTGGCGCGCGAGCACGGCAAGGAGATCGTCTGCGTCGTCGAGGGGGGAGATACGCGGGTGGACAAGTCGGTCATCCCCTCCCTCAACGACCCGCTCATCCACCTCGTCCGCAACGCCATCGACCACGGCATCGAGAGCCCCGAGGAGCGCGTGGCCGCGGGCAAGTCGCCCGAGGGCAATCTGCGCATCTCGGCCCGCCCCGATGGCGACCGCCTCGAGGTGGTCCTCGAGGACGACGGCCGCGGGATCGATCCGGACCGCGTCCGTCAGACGGCGTTGGAGCGCAACCTGATCTCCCCTGCCGAGGCCGCCGCCATGTCGCGCGCCTCGATCATCGACCTCGTCTTCCACCCCGGCTTCAGCACGCGCAAGGAGACGAGCGAGATCTCGGGAAGGGGCGTGGGGCTGGACGTGGTGCGCCGGCGCGTGGTCGCGCTCGGCGGCACGGTGACGGTGCAGTCCGAGGTCGGCAAGGGGACGCGCTTCATCCTGCGCCTGCCCCAGTCCGTGGCGCTGATGAAGGTCCTCCTCTTCCGGATCGACGACGACGTCTTCGGACTTCCCGCCGTGGACGTGGAGGGCGTCGGCCGGATCGAGCCCGACTCGGTCCTGGAGATCGCGGGCGTGCGAACCGTCCGCTACAACGACCGCTTCCTCCCCATCGTGGCGCTGGGCCCGC
This sequence comes from Pseudomonadota bacterium, assembly GCA_003242475.1. Lineage (GTDB taxonomy): Bacteria > Myxococcota > Myxococcia > Myxococcales > Vulgatibacteraceae > ZC4RG40. The sequence goes on along the minus strand of QGUN01000073.1, from coordinate 4,507 downwards.
TGCTCGCGCTCAACGGCGGTCCTCAGGGCAAGCGGCCGCCGGCGGTCTTCGTCTGGCAGGGCAACCACGGGGTGGCCCTCGTGGTGGACGGCTTCGTGGGCGACCGCGAGGTGGCGGTCAAGGCGCCGAGCGCCTTCATCAAGGGAATGCGCTACGTCTCCGGCGCCGCCGCGATGGAGGACGGCCGGGTCGCCCTCCTCCTCTCCGCCGCCGAGCTCATCGCCGCCGCCCGCAACTTCGGCGCGCACGCCGCGGGACGGCAGGCAGCCCGCAAGCTCCGGGTGCTTCTGGTGGACGACAGCCTGCTCGCCCGGGAGACGGAAGCGGCGCTTCTGCGCTCGCAGGGGCACGAGGTGGACGAGGCCGCCGACGGCGAGGAGGCCTGGCAGAAGCTCAACTCCGGCGCGTACGACCTGCTCATCACCGACGTGCAGATGCCCAACCTCGACGGCATCGCCCTCACGCGGCGCGTGAAGTCCTCGCACCTAAGGCACCTTCCCGTGGTAATCCTCTCCTCCCTTGCCGCCCCGCAGGACCTGAGGCGGGGCGCGGAGGCAGGAGCGGACGCCTACATCGCCAAGAGTGAGCTGGACGGCGAGAAGCTCGCCGCCACCATCGAGCGGCTCTGCGGTACGGGTTCCTGATGGCCAAGAAGGTACGGGTTCTCATCGCGGACGACTCGGAGGTCGTCCGCGAGATCTTGGTCGCCGCGCTCGAGCGCCACGCGGGGATCGAGGTGGTGGGAACGGCGTCGAACGGCGACGAGGCCGCGATGCTCGCGGCGCGACTTCGGCCCGACGTCATCACCATGGATCTGCACATGCCCGGCTCGGACGGATTCGCGGGCATCGCGCGGATCATGGCGGAAAATCCCACGCCCATCCTCGTCCTCTCGGCCAACCGAGAGGAGGTGAAGGGCTTTCGCGCGCTCTCGCTGGGCGCGCTGGATCTGCAGGAAAAGCCGCCCCTCGACGAGCTGGAGAAATTCGCCGGCACGCTCGGCAACCGCCTTCGGCTCCTCGCCACCGTCCCCGTGATCCGGCATCCGCGCGGCCTTCGGGAGGCGGCGCCGGCGGCGACCCCAAAGCCGCGCGCGGGGGTACGGCTGGTGGCCCTGGGCGCTTCCCTGGGCGGGCCGCGCGCGCTGACGCAGATCCTGCGGGATCTGCCGCCGGACTTTCCCGCTCCGGTCGCCGTGGTGCAGCACATGGCCGATGGCTTCACCACCGCCTTCACCCGCTGGCTGGGCCAGGAGATCCGCCTGAAGGTCCGCGAGGCAGAGGACGGGATGCGGCTCGAGCCGGGAACCGTCTACGTGGCGCCCAGCGACCGGCACCTGCGCATCCAGGGGAACCGCGTGGTGCTCGGCGACGACGCCACCCAGCACGGCTTTCGACCCTCGGTCAGCATCCTCTTTCGCTCGGCCGCCGAGAGCTACGGCGCGCGGGCGATGGGCGTCCTGCTCACCGGCATGGGGACCGATGGCTCCGACGGACTTCTGGAAATGCGCCGGCGCGGCGGGATCACCATCGCCCAGGACGAGGCGACCTCGGCAGTTTTCGGCATGCCGCGCGCGGCGATCGAGCTGGGCGCGGCGGAGCGCGTTCTTCCGCTCGGCGCCATCGCCGACGCCATCCGGGAGGCGGTGCGGTGATGCAGATCGCGGACGAGCACATCGCCCTGGTGGCGAGCCTCCTTCGGGAGCGCGTCGGCTTCGAGGTGCGCCCGGAGGGCTACAACCTTCTGCGGACGGCGCTGGTCGACCGGATGCGCGAGCAGGCCGATCGGGACGTCGGCCGCTACCTTCGCCTGCTCCAGGAGGAAGAGGAAGAACTCGAGCGCCTCTTGCCCCTGGTCACCATCGGAAAGACCTCCTTCTTTCGCGATCCCGGTCAGTTCCGCGCCCTGGCCTCGCTCCTGCCCGGCCTCCTCGCGGAGGCGCGGGACGAGAACCGCAGGCTGGCCATCTGGTCGGCGGGCTGCGCCACCGGCGAGGAGGTCTACTCCATCGCCATCACGCTCTTGGAAGCGGGCGCCGCCCCGTGGGACGTGGAACTCTTGGCCACGGACATCAACCCCGAGGCGATCACCGCGGCCGCGAGGGGCCGGTACCGCGAGGATCGCATGGCGCCGGTATCGGAGGAGCGCCTGTCTCGATTTTTCGTGCAGGACGACGACCACTGGGTGGCGGGCCAGGAGCTTCGCGGGATGATCACGGGGTTCCGCACCCACAACCTCAACGCCAAGGAATTCCCCCTGCCGGCGAGCGGCGCCTGGGACGTCATCTTCTGCCGCAATGTCTTGATTTATTTCGATCGCAAGGGGATCCGCTCGGTGGCGCAGAAGCTGCACGACAGCCTCCGACCGGGCGGATGGCTCTTGCTCGGCTACTCGGAGAGCCTCTTCAAGCTCTTCGACGGCTTCGAGCTGGTGGAGCTGCAGGGCTCTTTCCTCTACCGTCGACCTCCTCCGCGGCCGCCCGCACCGGAACGCGCGCCCGAGCCGGAGGAGCTGCCCGCGCTGGAGCTGCCACGCGCACCTCTCTTGCCCCACCGGCCGCCTCCCGCGCGCCCGCCCGCCCCCGAGCCGGCGGCGCGCCGCCGGCGCGCGCCCGAACCGGACCCCCACGACCGCGCCATCGCCCTCGTCGAAGAGGGCGAATTCAAGGAGGCGGCGGCGCTCTTGGAGCGGGCGCTCGTCGACCATCCCAAGCGGCTGGAGCTTCGCATCACCCTCGGCAACGTCTATGCGCTCTTGCGCCGGCACGACGAGGCCGAGGCCTGTTTCGAGCGGGCCCTCGCCGAGGACCCGCTGGCAGTGGAAGCGCTCCTGTACCAGGGCCTTTTCTTCCTGGAGCGCTCCCGGTATGCGGAAGCCGAGAGGGCGCTTTCGCGCGTGATATACTTGGAGCCCGATTTCGCGCTCGCTCACTTCCTCTTGGGACGCTGCCAGGAGCGCCAGCGCCGGCTCGACGGAGCGCGCCGTTCGTACCGCAACGCCCTGAGGGCGCTGGGCAAAGCCCAGAGGCCGCTTCGGGCCTTCTATCCGGATTTGCCCAGGGACCCCGAGACCCTCGACGCAGCGGCACGCCTGGCGCTCGCCGCGCTGTAGGAGAAGCACCCGATGGACCAGAGGCTGAAGATTCTCCTGCTCGACGACTCCGAGATCAGCCTGGAGATGGGAGCCCATATCCTCGAGGCGCGGGGCTATCGGGTGGCCAAGGCCCGAAATCTCCTCGAATTCGAGGAGCAGTTCGGCCGCTTCAAGCCGGACATCATCCTCACCGACATCCAGATGCCCGACATCTCCGGCAGCGAGCTCGTGCGCATCCTCAAGCAGGACTACGAGACCGAGCGGATCCCCGTCGTCCTCTTCAGCTCCAAGCCGGCCAGCGAGCTGGCCGTGCTGGCCGAGCAGGTCGGCGCCGACGGCTACGTCTCCAAGTCGGAGGGGGTCGAAAAGCTCGGCGAGATGGTGGACGATCTCGTCTCCTCCATCGTCTGGTAGCCGGGCCCCGACGGGCCCGAAGGAGGCCCCATGAACGCGCGCGCCCGGATCGTCGCCCTGCTCTTTCTCGCTGCCTGCCAGACGAGCAAGGCGGGCAAGGCCTCCGACGACGGATGCCTCCTGGTGGAGGAGGGGCACGGCCCGCCGGGGACGACCCCGGTGAGCGTCGAGACGGTGGCGACCGGCCTGGAGGTGCCGTGGGCCCTCGCCTTCCTTCCCGACGGCGGCATCCTCGTCACCGAGCGCCCCGGCCGGCTCCGCCTGGTCCGCGACGGAAAGCTCCTCCCGGATCCGGTGGCGGAGTTCCCGGTGGAACAGAGCGCCGAGACCGGCCTGATGGGGATCGCGCTCCATCCCGATTTCGCGCAGAACCGCTCCTTCTTTCTCGCCCTGACCGCACCCGGCGGAAAGGAAAACCGCGTCGAACTCTGGAAGCTCTCCGAGGAGGGGACGAAGGCCTCCTTCCAGAGCGTGATCTTCGGGGGCATCCCCGCCGCCCGCATCCACGACGGCGGCCGCATCAAGATCGGCCCCGACCGCAAGCTCTACGTGGGGACGGGCGACGCCGGCCGCCCCGACCGCTCCCAGGACGCGTCCACCTTCGCGGGAAAGCTTCTGCGCCTGGAGCTCGACGGCTCCATCCCCGCAGACAACCCCATCCCCGGCTCCCCGATCTTCCTCTCCGGCATCCGCAATACGCAGGGTTTCGACTGGCTCGACCACGAAACCCTGGTGGTCGCCGACCACGGGCCCTCGGGGGAGTTCGGGCGCCGGGGCGGTGACGAGGTCTCCATCGCCCGGCGCGGCGACAACCTCGGCTGGCCCGATATCTGGCGCTGCGAGCAGGGCGAGGGCCGGATCACCCCCATCCTCACCTGGAGCCGCGCCACTCCGGCCGCCGGCCTGGCCTACCAGCGGCGCGGCCGCCTCCAGGAGGGGACGGCAGGCCGCTTCCTGCCCCCCGCGGGGCCACACCCCCGCAACAGCACGGCACCCGGCA
>QGUN01000115.1 GCA_003242475.1 Pseudomonadota bacterium | reverse complement strand
GCCGCCGCCTGCCTCCTGGCGGATGCGCGGGATCGATTGGCGGAGCTTCGCAGCGAGCAGGTCGAATAAGCAGCACCCCGCGAATCACTAACTAACCCGCTGGCCCGGCCGGGCAAGTCGGGCCCCACGCCTAACTGCGGGGATGGGCTCCCGCACGGAATCAAGGGAGGACGAACGATGCGCAAGGAGATCTTTTGTGACGAGACGCTGTCCGCCCAGGACATCATCGACGCCCTGGACCCCGAGGACGAGCGCGCCCTGATGGAGTGGGCGCGCCTGGCAAGCGCGAACTCGATCGCCGCGGGCGGTATCGGCCAGACCGTGCAGGAAATGCGAAAGGCGCGCGAGGCATGGGAAGCGCTCTCTCCCGCAGCCAAGCGGGCGCATGACGCGCTTCTCGCGCTTCTCGCGCAGGAATACGAGGAAGCGCGGGAGGAGTACCGACGGGCCTATGGAGAGGAACCCCCGGAGTCGGTCCTGGCTGTAATGGGGCCCGACTGGCCCGGTTTCAGCTTCCTCTCTGCACAGGAGATCGAGGACATCGCGTGAACCCGTTGGCCCGGCCGGGTTATGCCGGGCCCCAAGCCCAACTGCGGGGATGGGCTCCCGCACGGAATCAAAGGAGGAAGACGCATGCGCTACTACATGATCACGCACCGCACGACGAACCGAACGGCGATCGACATCGTCATCGCCAACAGCGAGGCTGAAGCTCTCGATGGCATGAACCGCGACGACGGCGAGACCCTCGTCACCCCGCTTTGTGGCGTCGGCGATCGCGTCGAGATCGGCGATGACGCCACCGCCTACGATACGGGCCGTGTACTCGCCATCGGAAACGACGTGTACGACTTCAGGCCATCGGCTCGCGAACAAGGCTTCGTGGCACCCGTTCTCGTGGGCTGGGATTCTGGTGTGCGAACTGTAGAAGAGGCGCTCGACCTGCGCGAAGAAGGTGAGGCACCCGTCGAGGCGGACCCCATCTGACCATTTATCCCCGTTGGTCCGGCCGGGTTATGCCGGACCCCACGCCCTAACGCGGAGATGGGCTCCGCGCTCTCTTAGGAGGAGGACGACGATGCAGATCACCATCAAGCTGCTAAAGGGAGAGCTTACGGTCCCCGCCCTCCACATCGAGGGAGGCTTGGCGCTCCATAGGGACACGGCCAAGCCTGGATACTGGTCTGTTTCGCATGTGGATTCGGGGCTTAGTGTGTGGGACCGGTGCGCCCGTAGTAAGGCCGACGCCATGGTCCGCTTCGACGCCCTCTTGTCTCTCACGGACTGGACGCGCCCTAGGCACGAGCTTATCGAAGAGGAGGGACTATTCGACAAGCTCCGCGCCCTGCAGGAGAATCCACCATCCGCCCCGCGCAAGGCCAGGGAACCGCGGCCGCCACTCCGGGTTGCCAAGCGGACTACGTGGAAGGGAGAAGAATTTGAGGTCCCTGTTTGGTGGGAAGCGGGCGGGTTGACCGTGGAAGGGAATCCGCGCGAAGGGCTCACCATCACCCATGAGCCTTCGGGCCTCCGCGTCGTGACGCTCCCTCGAGGGGCATCACGAGCCAAGGCCGTCCGTCTCGCTAAGACTTTCCTTGCCCTGGGAGAGGAGCACGGGATGGACTGGACCCAAAAGAATCCATTCCCGCCCACGGGGGCCCCGCAGGAGATTCGGCGCCTAGTGCGAAACGCCGAACAGGGAATTCTCTAAGACATTAGACGCTCTCACCACGCGTGAACCCGTTGGCCTGGCCGGGCAAGCCAGGCCCCACGCCCTAACGCGGAGATGGGCGCCGCAACTTGCCCGGGACATCCGGGTACGGAGGTTGAGATGCCGAATAACAGGTTCTGGGTTCTCGGGGCGTCGGACCCCGAGATGGAGCTCATCGAGAAGTTGCTCATCAAGTGCAAGGAGGCGGTCGTCTACGCGACCGCCGAGGACGGGAAGCGGGTTCACCCGGGCAATGCATACCGCTGCCCGGTGCCATCGGTCCCCGAGAACTCGACGGTGTACGCCGTCGAATGCATCGACGAGCTGCCCGAGGGGTGGATTCGTATCGACCATCACCGCCCCGGAGACCCCGGTTACGGTCGGCCCCCGGAGGACTTCTTCGCCGCGTCCTCCGTCGGCCAGGTCCTCGCCGAGCTGGACCGATTCGGCGTCACGGATCGCCTATCCGCCGCGGATATCATCGAGGCGATCCATGCTGCGGCGGCGGATCACTGCCTTGCCGCCGCGTACCGGGGCGAGTGCCCCGGGGTGGACCCCGATGCGCTGATGCGTTGGAGGGTTGCGACGCGTGCCGCCTTCCAGGGCCGCTCGCCCGAAGAGCTCCTCGCCGACGTTGAGCGGGCCCGTGCGGCGCTCCGAGAGGCTCCGAGCATTGACCTCGGTGCAGGGACGTCGGTTCGAGACATGCGCGACACCTTCGTTCCCGAGCTCCCCGAGGCCGCGGTTCGGGACGGAGTCGCCTACCTCGGCGTCGTCGCCGACCGAGACGGCCGCCGCAAGGTCGTCCTCGGCGGCCACACTACGCCCGAGACGGTGCGGGCGTTCATGGCCGACTGGGCTCCGTCGCAGGGGCTCGTAAACGTCTACGGCGACCCTGCTCGCGGCTTCGCGGGCGGGTATTTGCCGCCACACGATGCGCCGGCTCGCGCGGAGACTGGCACGAATTGATCCCAACGGCCGGGGGATTGACCGGCCGGCACCGCGGGGATGGTCCTCGCGGCCCGCCCCCTGCGAGGATGGGGGATGCCCCTGGGGATGGGGCAAGGAGGGAGAGATGCGCTACTACAAGATCACGAATCGGACGAGTGGACTGGTGATGGGGGTGTTCGAGGCCGAGGACGAGGCGGGCGCCCTCGACGCCCTGGCGCGGGACGCGGGCTA
>QGUN01000072.1 GCA_003242475.1 Pseudomonadota bacterium | reverse complement strand
CCGGGCGACAACGTCTCCATCACGGTGGAGCTTCTGACGCCCATCGCGATGGAGAAGGAGCTGCGGTTCGCCATCCGGGAGGGCGGCCGCACCGTCGGCGCCGGCGTCGTCACCGAGATCATCGAGTGATCTCGGGCGCCGCCTGAGTGCGGCGCGACGGATGGCCGCTTCTGCTCGCCCGGGAGCTCCCGCCGGAGCTTCCGGGCGAATGCATCCCGGCTCTCACGGGTTCTAGTGGCGAAAAGCCGGGGATGAAGGTATTGTCATGGGCAACCGGACGATCGTGACGCTCGAGTGCTCGGTGTGCAAGGAGCGGAACTACACCACCGATCGGAACAAAAAGACGCAGACCGACCGGCTGGTGCTGAGCAAGTACTGCAAGCGTTGTCGCCGGCACACGGAACACAAGGAGACGAAGTGAGGTTTTGAACGCCAGTAGCTCCAACGGTAGAGCAGCGGTCTCCAAAACCGCGGGTTGGGGGTTCGAATCCCTCCTGGCGTGCCAGAGACGACGCTCCCCTCGGGCGATCCGGGGGGAGCCAACCCTTTGAGAAACGCATGAGCAACCAGCGCCTCCTCGCCATCGGGTTCCTCCTCATCGGCGCCTCGGCCGCCTTCGTTCTGGAGCGGATCTCGGATCTGGTCCTGGGCTGGGTGGGGGTCGCCAACGGCGACGTCTTCGGAGGGATCCACCTGTCGACCCTCGTCGGGATCGCCCTCGCCGGCGCCCTGGCCGCGGCGGCGTGGATGAATCCGAGGGTGCAGGAGGCGGGTCAGGGGGTGGCCGCCGAGCTCCGGAAGGTCACCTGGCCGACCTGGCCCGAGCTCAAGGCCGCCACCGCCGCCGTTCTCGTCGCCACGGTGGTCGCCGCCCTTCTCCTCGGCCTGATGGACTTCGTGTCCGCCAAGGTCATGTCCGATTGGATCCCCTCCGGGATCCGCTGGGCGCAGGGTCTGCTCGGATGACGGACGCCTCGGCCGAACCCGCTCTGGAGGGGTCGATGTCCAAGCAGTTCTACGTGGTCCACACCTACTCGGGCTACGAAAACCGGGTGAAGCAGACCATCGAGGAGAGGGCCCGTCAGCAGGGCCTTTCCGAGTACTTCGGCGAGATCCTCATCCCCACCGAGCAGGTCGTCGAGGTCGTCAAGGGCGAGCGTCGCACGTCCAAGCGGAAGTTTTTCCCGGGCTACATCATCGTCGAGATGGAGATGACCCCGAAGACCTGGCACCTGGTGCGGACCACGCCCCGAGTGTCCGGCTTCGTGGGAGGGCGCCAGCCCGACGAGATCCCTCCGATCAGCCGTGACGAGGTCGAGCGGCTGACCTCGCAGATCACCGAGGGAGCGCTCAAGCCCAAGCCCAAGGTTCAGTTCGAGAATGGAGATACCGTTCGCGTCGTCGACGGACCCTTCTCGGGCTTCAACGGCACGGTGGAGGAAGTCAGCCCCGAGAAGGGCCGACTCCGGGTGCTCGTTTCGATCTTCGGCAGGGCCACGCCTGTCGAACTCGACTTCATGCAGGTCGAGAAGATCCAGTGACTGTGGGAGGCCGGGCCGTTCCGGCCGCCATGACCACGGAGTAGCGCAATGGCAAAGAAGATCGTGGGGCAGGTCAAGCTCCAGATCCCCGCGGGCAAGGCCAATCCCGCTCCGCCCGTGGGGCCTGCCCTGGGTCAGCACGGCGTGAACATCATGCAGTTCTGCAAGGAGTTCAACGCCGCGACCCAGGCGCAGATGAAGGACAATCTGATCATCCCCGTGGTGATCACGATCTACGCGGATCGTTCCTTCACCTTCGTCACCAAGACCCCTCCGACTCCGATCCTGATCAAGAAGGCCGCGGGCCTCCACCTGGAGAAGAAGAAGGGATCGGGCAGCCCGCGTCCGGGCAAGGAGAAGGTGGGCAAGATCACCCGGAAGCAGCTGGAAGAGATCGCCCAGATCAAGTTCCCGGACACCAACGCGGCGACTCTCGAGGCGTGCATGCGCAGCGTCGAGGGCACCGCCCGCTCGATGGGCATCGACGTCGTCGACTGAACCACGGAGAGCGACCATGGCCAAGCACGGAAAGAAGTACCGGGCGGTCGCCGAGAAGGTGGACCGGACCAAGCGCTACACGCTCGAGGAGGCGGTCCAGCTCGTTCGCGAGCTCAAGGTGGCGAAGTTCGACGAGTCGGTCGACGTGGCCGTGAACCTCGGCGTCGATCCGCGTCATGCCGATCAGATGGTCCGCGGCGCGGTGGTGCTGCCCCACGGCACCGGCAAGACGGTCCGCGTCGCCGTCTTCGCCAAGGGCGACAAGGCGAAGGAAGCGGAGGAGGCCGGCGCCGACATCGTGGGCGCCGAGGACCTCGCCGCCAAGATCGAGCAGGGCTTCCTGGACTTCGACAAGGCCATCGCCACGCCGGACATGATGGGCGTGGTCGGCCGGCTGGGTAAGATCCTCGGTCCCCGCGGCCTGATGCCCAACCCGCGCGTCGGCACGGTGACCATGGACGTCGCCAAGGCGGTCAAGGAGCTGAAGGCCGGCAAGATCGAGTTCCGCGTGGAGAAGGCGGGCATCGTCCACGCCTCCATCGGCAAGACCTCGATGTCGCCGGAGCAGCTCCGGGACAATCTGGTCGAGTTCCTTTCGACCATCCTCCGGCTGAAGCCGGCGACGTCGAAGGGGACCTACCTCAAGGGAGTCTCCCTCGCCACGACGATGGGGCCTTCGATCCGGCTGGACGCGGTCGCCATCGCCAATCAGCTGAGGTGATCACCGGCCCCGCTCCACGGAGCGGGGCTTGACAATTTTCGGGCGGCCAGATATAGGCCGCCCGCTGCGCTGGTCAAAGACAGCAGGTGCCTCGAGGGAACGTTGGCAAACCGGTGCGATCCGCCTGGCGGACGGTCCCAACGGCGATCCGGGGCCTAAGGTCCACAGATCGGACGCCTGCCGAGACGGGCCATCGATGACGAGCCGATCCGCACGGAGTCGCTCAATGCCTGCTCCTGCTGCCACTTGGCCAGAATCCAAGGAAGGAAGGAGGTGAGTCAAGTGGACCGCGGGACGAAAGAGCAGGTCGTCGCCCAGCTCCACGAGAAGATGTCCAACGCCGCGATCGCGATCATCGCCGAGTATCGCGGCCTCGACGTGGAGACCGTCACCGGGATCCGGGCCAAGTGTCGGGAGAACGGTGTCGAGTACAAGGTCGTCAAGAACACCCTCGCGAGACTGGCGGCCCAGGGAACGCAGGTGGAGAAGATCGCGGACTCCTTCGTGGGTCCGGTGGTCCTCATGCTCGGCGCCGACCCTGTGACCCCCGCCAAGCTGGTGGCGGATTTCGCGAAGGAGAACGAAGGGAAGCTCATTCCTCGCGTGGCCGTGGCCCAGGGCGAGAAGCTCGATGCGAAGGGCCTGGAGGCGTTGGCGAAGATGCCGAGCCTCCCGGAGCTTCGGGCGATGCTCGTGGGCGTCCTGGCCGCGCCCGCCTCGAAGCTGGCCAGGGTGCTGGCGGCTCCGGGGCAGCAGCTCGCGCGGGTCATCGATGCTCGCCGGGAGAAGCTGGCCGCGTAAAGCGGATCGTTTCGTCAACCTTTTTCGGGGCCCGAAGCCAGGCTGGCGTTTGGTGCCCTCGGTGAATAGGAAGAGAAGATGGCAGATCTGAACGCACTCGTTGAGCAGCTTTCCAGCCTCACCATCATGGAGGCCGCCGAGCTCGTCAAGGCCCTCGAGGAGAAGTGGGGCGTCTCCGCCGCCGCTCCGGCGATGGTTGCGGCCATGCCCGTGGCGGGTGGCGCTGCGGCCGGCGCCGCTGCCGCCGAGGAGAAGACCGAGTTCGACGTCATCCTCGTGAACGCCGGCGACAAGAAGATCAACGTGATCAAGGAGGTCCGCGCCATCACGGGCCTGGGCCTCAAGGAGGCCAAGGACCTCGTCGAAGGCGCTCCAAAGCCGGTCAAGGAGGGCGTCTCGAAGGAGGAGGCCGAGAAGATCAAGGAGGTCCTCACGGCCGCCGGCGCGACCGTGGAGATCAAGTGATCCGCGGATCTGCGAGATTCGCGACGGAACTCTGAAGCGTTGGCGGCGAGGCGGGAAGGTCCTCGCCGTCAGCGCCGTTTCTGTTTCGTTCCGGAGTCGCATGCCGCTCGCGGGGGCGGCATGCGGACCTTACCTCGCCAAAGCAGGGGAGCGACCGCTAGATGGCGCCGACGATCCAGAACAACTTCCGGATCCGCAAGAGCTTCGCGAAGATCCAGAAGATCATCGACATCCCCAACCTCATCGACATCCAGAAGCGCTCGTACGAGCTGTTCTTGCAAGAGGGCGTTCCCCCTGAAAAGAGGGAGGATATCGGCCTTCAGGGCGTCTTCAAGTCGGTCTTCCCCATCAAGGATTTCAACGAGACCAGCTCGCTCGAGTTCGTTTCGTATCATCTCGAGGAGCCGAAATACGACGAGGACGAGTGCCGTCAGCGGGGGATGACCTACGCCTCCCCCATGAAGGTGACGGTGCGCCTCGTCGTCTGGGACAAGGACGAGGAGACCGGCGCGCAGTCCATCCGCGACGTGAAGGAGCAGGAGGTCTACTTCGGCGAGATCCCGCGGATGACGGAGCACGGCACGTTCATCATCAACGGCACCGAGCGTGTCGTCGTCAGCCAGCTCCACCGCTCGCCGGGCGCCTTCTTCGACCACGATCGGGGCAAGAGCCACACCTCGGGCAAGCTCCTGTACAGCGCTCGTATCATCCCGTATCGCGGCTCCTGGCTCGACTTCGAGTTCGACCACAAGGACATTCTCTACGTGCGCATCGACCGGCGCCGGAAGCTGCCGGTAACGGTGCTCTTGCGCGCCCTCGGCGCCATCCCCGACACGGCCAAGCGCAATCCGCTGGAATGGAAGGGCACCGCCGAGGAGATGCTCGCCTACTTCTACGACACCGAGACGGTCTACGTCGGTGAGAAGCCGGACGAGTTCTATCGCTCGGTGGAGATCGACCTTCTGCGAGGGCAGCGCGCCACTCACGACGTGATCAACCCCAAGACGGGCGAGGTCATCGTCAAGAAGAACCGCAAGTTCAACCAGGGCGCGATCCGCAAGCTGCAGGAGGCCGGCATCACCCGGCTGCCGCTCGATCCCGAGGAACTCTGGACCAAGGTCGCCGCGCACGACGTCGTCGACGAGAACACCGGCGAGGTCATCCTCGAGGTCAATCAGGAGGTCACCCCGCAGGCGGTCGAGGAGATGCGCAAGCGGGGGATCAAGCAGTTCGAGGTTCTCTTCATCGACAACCTCAACGTCGGCCCGTATCTGCGCAACACTCTCCTTCTGGACAAGATCCAGACGCCGGAGAAGGCGCTGCAGGAGATCTACAAGCGGATGCGGCCCGGCGATCCGCCGACCGACGAGACCGCGGCGAATTTCTTCTGGAACCTCTTCTTCAACCCCGAGCGCTACGACCTCTCGCGGGTCGGCCGGCTCAAGCTCAACTACCGCCTCCACGGCCGGCTACCGGAGGACGAGCGGGAGCCGCTGGACAACCACGTCCTGACCAAGCGGGACATCCTGGAGACGGTCCGGCTGCTCATCGACCTCAAGAACGGCAACGGCAACATCGACGACATCGACCACCTCGGCAACCGGCGCGTGCGCGCGGTGGGCGAGCTGCTCGAGAACCAGTACCGCATCGGCCTGGTGCGCATGGAGCGTGCGGTCAAGGAGCGGATGTCTCTGCAGGAGGTGGAGACGCTCATGCCGCACGACCTGATCAACGCCAAGCCGGTTACGGCGGTGATCAAGGAGTTCTTCGGCTCGTCGCAGCTGTCGCAGTTCATGGATCAGACCAACCCGCTCTCCGAGGTCACGCACAAGCGGCGGCTCTCGGCGCTCGGGCCCGGCGGTCTGACCCGCGATCGCGCCGGCTTCGAGGTCCGCGACGTCCACCCGACCCACTACGGGCGCATCTGCCCCATCGAGACGCCCGAAGGTCCGAACATCGGTCTCATCGCCTCGCTCTCCACCTTCGCGCGGGTCAACGAGTACGGCTTCATCGAGACGCCGTATCGGAAGGTGGTCGACGGCAAGGCGACCGACGAGGTGGCCTACTACTCGGCGCTCGAGGAGGAGCAGCACATCATCGCCCAGGCGAACTCGCCTCTGGCGGAGGACGGCTCCTTCCTCGAGGAGGTGGTGTCCTGTCGCAAGGGCCGCGGTGAATTCGTCACCGCGCGGCCCGAGGACATCACCCTGATGGACGTGTCGCCGGACCAGCTCGTCTCGGTGGCGGCCTCGCTCATCCCCTTCCTGGAAAACGACGACGCCAACCGGGCGCTCATGGGTTCGAACATGCAGCGCCAGGCGGTCCCGCTCCTGCGCACCGAGGCGCCCCTGGTCGGGACGGGCATGGAGAAGATCGTCGCTCGGGACTCCGGCGTCTGCGTGGTCGCCAAGCGCGCCGGCACGGTCGTCTCCGTGGATGCGGCCCGCATCGTGGTCAAGGCCCACGTGGACGAGGCCGAGGAGACCGGGACGGATTCCGAGGTCGATATCTACAACCTCGTCAAGTTCACGCGTTCCAACCAGAACACGTGCCTCAATCAGAAGCCGGTGGTTCGCGTGGGCGACGAGGTGAAGGCGGGCGACGTGCTCGCCGACGGCGGGTCGACGGAGCGGGGTGAGCTCGCGCTCGGCCGCAACGTGGTCGTCGCCTTCATGCCCTGGCAGGGCTACAACTTCGAGGACTCCATCCTCGTCTCCGAGCGCATCTCGAAGGAGGACATCTTCACTTCCGTCCACATCGAGGAGTTCGAGTGCATCGCGCGCGATACCAAGCTGGGCAAGGAGGAGATCACGCGCGACATCCCGAACGTCAGCGAGGAGGCTCTCAAGGACCTCGACGAGGCGGGCATCATCCGCATCGGCGCGGAGGTCAAGCCCGGGGACATCCTCGTCGGGAAGATCACGCCCAAGGGTGAGACGCAGCTCTCTCCCGAGGAGCGGCTGCTACGCGCCATCTTCGGCGAGAAGGCCGGCGACGTCCGCGACACCTCGCTGCGCGTTCCGCCGGGTGTGACCGGCACCGTGATCAACGCCAAGGTCTTCTCCCGCAAGGGCGTGGAGAAGGACGAGCGCGCTCGCCAGATCGAGGCGGCGGAGGAGGCGCTGCTCCTCAAGAACCAGAACGACGAGATCCGGATCCTCGAGGATGCGGCGTACGCCAAGGTCCGCCGGATGCTCACCGGCAAGAAGACCACCGCCAAGCTGGTCGACGAAAACGGCCAGGTCCTCGTGGACAAGGGCGTGGCGCTGACCGACGAGGTCTTCGACAAGGTGCCGCGGCGCTACTGGAAGGAGCTGGTGGTCGACGGCACCGAGAAGAAGGCGCGCCAGGTCATCGCCGCCTTCGAGGAGCAGCGGCAGGAGATCATCCGCAAGACCGAGGAGAAGATCGCGCGCCTGAAGAAGGGCGACGAGCTGCCGCCGGGCGTCATCAAGATGGTCAAGGTCTACGTGGCCATCAAGCGCAAGCTCGGCGTGGGCGACAAGATGGCCGGCCGACACGGCAACAAGGGTGTCGTCTCCCGGATCCTCCCGGAGGAGGACATGCCGTACCTGCCGGACGGCACGCCGGTGGACATCGTCCTCAACCCGCTCGGCGTTCCCTCCCGCATGAACATCGGCCAGGTCCTCGAGACGCACCTCGGCTGGGCGGCGCGCGGCCTCGGTCGCAAGATCGGCGAGCTGGCGCGGACCGCGGGCGCTGCCGCGGTTCGCCAGGAGCTGCGCGCCATCTACGGCGACAAGGAGTACGAGCGGCTCTTGGGCCACCTCTCGGACGACGCGGTCCTCGAGCTCGCGCAGCGGCTCCGGGACGGCATCCACCTGGCCAGCCCCGTCTTCGACGGCGCGCGGGAGGCGGAGATCGTCGAACTCCTCGAGCGCGCGGGCCTGGAGAAGACCGGCCAGTCGGTGCTCTTCGACGGTCGCACCGGCGAGCCCTTCGATCAGGACGTCACGGTGGGTGTGATGTACCTGCTCAAGCTCCACCACCTGGTCGACGAGAAGGTCCACGCCCGGAGCATCGGCCCCTACTCGCTCGTCACCCAGCAGCCGCTGGGCGGCAAGGCGCAGTTCGGCGGTCAGCGCCTCGGCGAGATGGAGGTCTGGGCGATGGAGGCCTACGGCGCGGCCTACTCGCTGCAGGAGTTCCTCACGGTCAAGTCGGACGACCGCCTCGGGCGCAACCTCATCTACGAGGCGATCATCAAGGGCGACAACACGCTCAAGTCCGGCTTGCCGGAGTCGTTCAACGTGCTCGTCAAGGAGATGCAGGCCCTCGGCCTCGACGTGGAACTGCTCGAGACCGTCCCGGCCGAGGAGACCCGGACGGAGCCGGCGGAGCGCAAGGTCGGTGGTCTGGGCTGATCGCGAGATTCCGAAAAAGTCCCGGGGCGCGGTGCGCGTCGCCGCGCCCACCAGGGGAGGCACGGCGTGAAGGACATCTTCAATTTCTTCGAAAAGCCTAAGGACCCGCTCTCGTTCTCGGCGATCCGGATCTCCATCGCCTCGCCGGAGAAGATCCGGCAGTGGAGCCACGGCGAGGTCAAGAAGCCCGAGACGATCAACTACCGGACCTTCAAGCCGGAGCGGGACGGGCTCTTCTGCGCCAAGATCTTCGGTCCGGTAAAGGACTACGAGTGCAACTGCGGCAAGTACAAGCGGATGAAGCACCGCGGCGTCGTCTGCGAGAAGTGCGGCGTCGAGGTGATCCAGTCCGACGTCCGCCGCGAGCGCCTCGGCCACATCACGCTGGCGACGCCGGTGGCGCACATCTGGTTCCTGAAGTCCTTGCCGAGCCGGATCGGCGCCGTCCTCGACATCCCGCTCAAGGACCTCGAGCGCGTCCTCTACTGCGAGGCGTACATCGTCATCGATCCGAAGGGTACGCCGCTCGAGAAGGGGCAGATCCTCAGCGAGGATCGCTTCCGGGCGCTCAAGGAGGAGTACGGCGACGAGGCCTTCGATGCCCGCATGGGCGGTGAGGCCATCCGCGACCTCCTCAAGATGGTCGACGTCCACGAGGAGGTGGAGCGGCTCCGGGCGGAGCTGAAGGAGGCGACCTCCGAGGCGAAGCGAAAGAAGCTCGCTCGCCGCCTCAAGGTGATGGAGGCCCTCAAGGAGTCCGGGAACCGGCCCGAGTGGATGATGCTCGAGGTCATCCCGGTGATCCCGCCGGATCTCCGGCCCCTCGTCCCGCTCGACGGCGGGCGCTTCGCCACCTCCGACCTCAACGACCTCTACCGCCGGGTGATCAACCGCAACAACCGGCTCAAGAGGCTGATCGAGCTCAACGCTCCCGACATCATCATCCGCAACGAGAAGCGGATGTTGCAGGAGGCGGTCGACGCGCTCTTCGACAACGGTCGCCGCGGAAAGACCATCACCGGCGCGAACCGCCGCCCGCTCAAGTCGCTCTCCGACATGCTCAAGGGCAAGCAGGGCCGGTTCCGCCAGAACCTGCTCGGCAAGCGTGTGGACTACTCGGGCAGGTCCGTGATCGTGGTGGGCCCGGAGCTTCGGCTCCACCAGTGCGGGCTGCCCAAGGTCATGGCCATCGAGCTCTTCAAGCCCTTCATCTACGCCAAGCTCCTGGAGCGCGGCTACACGACCACCATCAAGTCGGCCAAGAAGATGGTGGAGAAGGAGCGGCCCGAGGTCTGGGACGTCCTCGACGAGGTGATCCGCGAGCATCCGGTGCTGCTCAACCGCGCGCCGACGCTTCACCGCCTCGGCATCCAGGCCTTCGAGCCCGTCCTCACCGAGGGCAAGGCGATCCAGCTGCACCCGCTGGTCTGCCAGGCCTTCAACGCGGACTTCGACGGCGACCAGATGGCCGTCCACGTTCCGCTCTCGATCGAGGCCCAGCTCGAGGCGCGCGTGCTCATGATGAGCACGAACAACATCCTCTCGCCGGCGCACGGCAAGCCGATCATCGTGCCCACGCAGGACATGGTGCTCGGCCTCTACTACATGACCCGGGCCCGTGAGCTGGCCAAGGGCGAGGGCAAGGTCTTCTCCTCGCCGGAGGAGGTCAGGGCGGCGTACGACCACGGGGCCGTCGACCTGCAGGCGAAGATCGTCTGCCGCATCGACGGCAAGCGCTACGAGACCACGGTCGGCCGCGTGCTGCTCAGCGAGATCGTCCCCAAGACGATCCCCTTCGACGCCTACAACAAGGTCCTGGCCAAGAAGGAGCTCGGGCAGCTCATCGACCTCTGCTATCGCCTCAACGGCGAGAAGGAGACGGTGCTGCTCGCCGACCGGCTGCGGACCTTCGGCTACAACCACGCGACGCGCGCGGGCATCTCCATCTCGCTCAAGGACATGGAGATCCCGGCCTCGAAGTCGAAGCTCCTGGAGGAGGCGCAGCAGCAGATCAAGGAGATCGAGGAGCAGTACCTCGAGGGCCTGATCACCGATGGTGAGCGCTACAACAAGGTGATCGACATCTGGGCGAAGGTGACCGAGCAGGTCGCCTCGGAGATGATGGCCCGGATCTCCACCGAGGTCGTGCGCAAGGACGGGGTGGAGCGCTCCCAGCCTTCCTTCAACCCCATCTACATCATGGCCGATTCGGGTGCCCGCGGCTCGGCGCAGCAGATCCGCCAGCTCGCCGGCATGCGCGGCCTGATGGCGCGCCCCTCGGGCGAGATCATCGAGACGCCGATCACCTCGAACTTCCGCGAGGGTCTCACGGTGCTCGAGTACTTCATCTCGACGCACGGCGCGCGGAAGGGTCTGGCCGATACGGCGCTCAAGACGGCCAACTCGGGCTACCTCACCCGGCGCCTGGTGGACGTCGCCCAGGATTCGACCATCACCGAGTTCGACTGCGGCACCATGAACGGCATCGAGATCTCCGCGCTCATGGAGGGCGGTGAGATCATCGAGCCGCTCGGGGAGCGCATCCTCGGCCGCGTCGCGCTCGAGGACATCCTCGACCCCGTCACCGGCGAGGTGCTGGTCCGGGCAAACGACGAGATCGACGAGGCCAAGGTCCAGCTCATCGAGAACGCGGGCATCGAAAAGGTGAAGATCCGCTCGGTTCTCACCTGCGAGGCCGTTCGCGGGATCTGCCGCGAGTGCTATGGCCGCGACCTGGCCCGTGGCATGAGGGTGGCGATCGGCGAGGCGGTCGGGGTCATCGCGGCCCAGTCCATCGGCGAGCCGGGTACGCAGCTGACGATGCGCACCTTCCACATCGGCGGTACGGCGTCCCGGGCCGTGGAGCAGTCGACCACCGAGTCGCGCATGGAGGAGGGTACGGTCCGCTTCCGCAACCTCCACACCGTGCGCCGCCGGGATGGCGCGCTGGTGGCCATGAACCGCCATGGCGAGATCGTCTTGGTGGACGACGAGGGTCGCGAGCGCGAGACGCATCGCATCGTCACCGGCGCGCGACTGCGGGTGGAGGAAGGCCAGCGCGTGCCGCGCGGCACCGTGCTCGCGGAGTGGGATCCCTACTCGATCCCCATCCTCTCGGACCTCGGCGGCATCGTCCGCTTCAAGGACATCATCGAGGGCGTGACGATGTCCGAGCAGCTCGACGAGGTCACGGGTCTTTCCCGCCGCGTGATCATCGAGTCGAAGGACGCCTCCGCCCGTCCGCAGATCTACCTGGTGGACGAGAATGACAACGTCCTGACGCTGCCCGGCACGGATCAGGAGGCCCGCTACTACATCCCCGTTGGCGCCAACATCGGCGTCAACGATGGCGACGAGATCGGGCCCGGCGAGGTCATCGCCAAGATCCCGCGCGAGACCACCAAGACCAAGGACATCACCGGTGGTCTGCCTCGCGTGGCGGAGCTCTTCG
>QGUN01000015.1 GCA_003242475.1 Pseudomonadota bacterium | reverse complement strand
CATAGTCCATCGCCTGCGCGTATCCCCTCGACGCCAGCACCTGCGTGATCGCGGCGGTCAGGGTCGTCTTCCCGTGGTCGACGTGACCGATGGTTCCGATGTTGACGTGCGGCTTCTTACGCTCGAATTTCTCTTTGGCCATCCGCCGCCTCCATAGCTACGGCAGGGTGTTGTGTTTGGAGCCCTCGACCGGGATTGAACCGGTGACCTCGTCCTTACCAAGGACGCGCTCTGCCGACTGAGCTACGAGGGCATCAACTTCTGGAGCGGGAAACGGGACTCGAACCCGCGACCCTCAGCTTGGAAGGCTGATGCTCTACCAACTGAGCTATTCCCGCACAACCTTTGCGGCGCGCGCCGCGGAAACTCTTTGGTGGAGGGGGAAGGATTCGAACCTTCGAAGGCTTACGCCGGCAGATTTACAGTCTGCTCCCTTTGGCCGCTTGGGTACCCCTCCATATCCTCCTTTTCCTGGAGCTGGCGGCGGGGATCGAACCCGCGACCTGCCGCTTACAAGGCGGCTGCTCTTCCAGCTGAGCTACGCCAGCGTAGCGGAATCTCCGCTACGAAACGTACCGGACCGGGAGGAATCATCCCCTCGGTCCGCCAGTGGGGTGGCCTTCTACGAGGATCGGCCCGGGGAGTCAAGGGGAATCGAACCCGTTCGGCGCTGTCTTGCGATCTCGTACAGGAGGATCGATGCCGAGGCGCTCACCGAGAAGCTGCCCACCCCCTCCCCGATCATCGGGATGGAGACGAGGGCGTCGCAGCGCTCCCGCGTCAGCCGGCGCAATCCTTCCCCTTCCGAACCGACGACCAGGCAGATCGGCCCCCGCAGATCGACGCGATCGCAGGGCGCTCCCTCCATGTCGGCGCCCACCACGCAGATCCCCGCCTCGCGCAGACTCTGCAGCGCGCGCGCGAGGTTGGTCACCCGCGCCACGGGGAGGCGCGCGGCCGCGCCGGCGCTGGCCTTCACCGCCACCGGCGTCAACCCTGCAGCGCGATCCTTGGGGATGATCAGCCCGTGCGCGCCGAGGAGGTGGGCGGACCGCAGCACGGCGCCGAGATGGACCGGGTCCTGGACCTGGTCCAGGGCGACGAAAAGCGTCTCTTCCTGCGCCCGGGCGAGAAGGTCGTCGAGGTCGACGTAGCCGATCTCGGCCACGCGGGCGACCACGCCCTGGTGGACCGTGCCCTTCGCCATCCGCTCGATGCGTTCGCGCGAGCAGCGCTCCACGCGAATGCCGAGCGAACGCGCCCGCTCCACCAGGCGCTGGACCGCCGGGCCGCGCGCGGTCTCCGCCACCCAGAGGCGCTCCACCGCCTCCGGCCGCGCGGCGAGCGCCTCCTCGACGGGGTGAACCCCGTGCACGAACATGCCGATGCCTACTGGACCCGGGCGGTGGCCCGGAGCTTTTCGCCGGTCTTCATGCAGAGCTCGGCGAGGCAGACGTAGAAATCCAGGTCGACGTCCAGCTCGCCCTCGCCCACCTGCTCGCCGCGGACCGGGATCTCGAAGACCGGCCCCTTGCCCTCCACGCGAACGTGGTCCGCGTAACCCAGCCGCTCCTTTTCGGCGCGGATGGCGCCGCGCCACTCGAGCGTGGCCCGCAGCGGCGTCTCCGGCTTGACCTCGGCTCCGTCCTTGGGGCGGATGGCCAGCGTGAAGGTGGCCGACTCGCCCGTGGAGATGGCCTCGGGAGCCTTGAGCTCCACGTCGTACAGGGTCCGCGGGTCCAGGTTCTCCAGGTCCCGCGCCGAGCGCCCGCTCGAGTCGGCGGAGTCGGCCTTCGTGCAGCCGGCGAGAGCCGCCAGGGAGAGCAGGCCTGCGATCACAAAGTGCCTCGTCCTTCGCATCTTCCCTTCCTTTCCTTCGCCCGGGCCGCGTTTCAGCAGGGGGCCGAGACAGCCCACCTCGATCCTTCGGACACCGCGGCCTCGACGATCGTTCCCGCCAGGTCGCGCCCGGTCGCCTTCTCCAGGGCCAGAAGCGCGGGCGCCGCGTCCACCTCGAAGACCCGGGGGTGGTCGTCCCGGTCGAGCATGTCCACCGCGACCACCCCCAGCCCGAGTAGCCGCGCCGTCGCCTCGGCCACTTCCACCAGCTTGGATGATAACGGGATCGATTCGTAGCGCGTCCCCGGTTCGATGGCCCGCGCCAGCCGCCCCGGCTGGGGAATGCGCCGCACCCCGCAAACCACGTGACCGCCGACGACCAGGACGCGGACGTCGCGCTCCGAGGGCGCGTGCAGATAGCGCTGGACCAGGATGTCCTGCCCGAGCCGGAAGAGGACCTCGAGCGCCGCCTCCAGCGAATGCGGCGTCTCGCAGATCACCGTCGCCCGCCGTTCTCCCCCGCGCAGCACCCCCAGCCGCACGGGCAGGCCGCCCACCCATTCGATCAGGCGGCGGACGCCGCGCGCATCCCGCCCCACCACGGTGCGCGAAACGTCGATGCCGTGGTGGGCGAGGAGCTGCAAGGCGTGCATGGGATGGCTGGCCCGGGAGATGGCCTCGGCCGAGTTGAGGACGTGCGCGCCCGCGGTCTCGAGGTGGTGGAGGACCGCCAGCGCGTGCGAAGAAACCGTGCGCAGACGGGGAACGACCAGCTCCACCTCCCCCACCCGCTTGCCGCGGTGCAATAGACGCGACCGCTGGCCGTCCACGTAGGCGGTGCAGGCGGCGGGGTCGAGAAAGCGGGGCGAGAGGCCGCGCGCCCGCGCGGCGCGGAGAAGCCTTTGGGTGGTGCCGCGACGAGTGCGAGCGAGGACGACGAGGGTGGTCGGGCGGGTCACGGTCCGCACGCTAGCACGGCAGTCCGCGCGTCGCAGCCCGGATCCCGAGAGCCTCTAGCGGGTTCGGAGGCGGCCTCGCGCCGCCGCTCCCGCTGCGTGGCGGTGGGGAATTGCTCCACCCAGACCAGGTCGACGCCGCCGTTGGCCGCGTCGCCGAAATTCGACTGCACGGCGAGCGTGCGCGAAAGCCGGTAGGTGAGGCGAACCTCGTTGGCGTTCTCCCAGGGCTCGGGAAAGAGATTGCGCGCGTAGCCGAGATAGAGCCGCGGTCCCACGTAGGTTCCCGCCTGCAGAAGCGTCCTCCCGTCGACGGCCTCCACGGTGAGCACGTCGATGGGGACGCCGGGGCCGAGCGCCTGGAGGAAGCGATCGGCCGCGACCGAGCCGAGAAGCGAGGCCGCGGCGCCCACTGCCGCCGGCTCCTCCACCGGCTCGCCCTCCGTGGGAGTCAGGCCGCCTGCCGGCCGCGCTCCCCCCGAGGCGATGAGCAGCGCGATCTCGCCCTCCGAGAGCGGCGGCTCGGAACGCAGCTGGATCGTCGGCTCGCGCACCGTCCCCCCCACGTCGATCCAGGCGATGGCACCCACGCCCTCGAATCGGGCACGGAGCGAGAGATCGGGGTTGCCCAGGGGCGAATCCGACCACCGCACCCGACTCTCCTCGACCACGAAGGTCCGCCCGAAGAGCGCGGCCTGCCCGCCCGGCGTCGTCGCCTCGCCGGTGGCCAGCAGATCCCCCGCCCCGCTGGAGCGCAGCAGCAGGCCGACGCGGGCATCGAGCGAGAGGTCCGGCGCCCGGATCTCCACCGGTCCGGCCACGTCGAGCCGGACCACCAGCGGAAGAGGAGGGGCCCGGCGCCGCTCTTCGCGCCGCTCGAAGTAGACGACGTCCTCGGGCTCCGCGAGGTCGTGCAGTTCCCGCCCGGCGAGGGTGGGAAGCTCCACGCGGGCCGATTCGAGCTCGACCATGGCCTCGAGCCGCTCCCTCACGCGCCCCGAGATCCGGCCGCGCGTGCCGACGCGGGCGACCACGCCCTGCGCCCCACCCACGGGGAAGTCGCTGGCGCGAAGGCCGAGGTCGAAGGAGAAGCGATCGGGACGACCCTCGATGGTGCCCCGGACGACCGCGATCCCCGGGCCGCCGTGAGCTTCGAGGAGATCGAGTTCCACGCGGTTTGGCGCCAGGCGCGCCCGCATGCCGATGCGGTCGTAGCGGAGCGCGCCCACGACCTGGACGACACCGTCCCGCACCTCCACCCTCCCCTCCGGGAAGATCGAGTCGGGTCGGCCCACCCCGGAGAGCTCCGCGTCCAGCTTCCCCTCCGCGGCCGCCAGCGCCGGAAGCAGCGAGAGCGGCGCGAGGGAGAAGGATTCCGCTCGGAGCCCCGCGCGCACGCGCGATTGCGCCAGCCTCCACGGCGGAAAGGGCATCCCGTCGAGCGTGGTCGCGCTCGCCTCGAAGGTGCCACCCTCGGGATCGATGGCGTAAAACTCCGCCTCGAGCTGCTCTCCCAGCCGCGTCCGTGCCTCCACGCTGCCGAGGGGCTTGCCCGCCCAGACCAGGTCCCGGATCTCGGCCACGCCGGTGCCGACGAGCTTGTGAAGAGGGCCTTCCAGTCGGCCGAAGGTGACGAGGGTGCCGGCGACGAGCTGCTTCAGGGGCAGCGCCGAGAGATCGAGCGCAGGCAGATCCCAGTAGGCCGAGAGCACGGTCTTTTCGCTGATGGCGAAGGCGCGTGCCAGGGGCTCGTCGATCCGGACGACGAGGCGAAGCGGAGGCTGATTCGCCAGGGAGCCGGAGAGATCGACGTGCACCGACGACGCGGTCGAGCGGGCCGCCACCGCCAGGTGGACGGGGCCGAGGGAATCGGGGAGGGTCGCGGAGACCTCCATCCGCGCCTCGCCTCGAGGTGCCCGCAGCGGTCCTCGCAGGCGGATCTCCGCCGCGGCCAGGCCCTCGATCCCCGTCCAGGCGGAAAGATCGATCCCCCGCGCCCGTAGCTCCCCGACGACGTCCGCCGAATCGACGAGGGAGGCGAGCTCCCGCGCCGGATCGCGAAGCGCGCGCCGAATGGAGAAGGGAAAGCTCCCGGCGAGTTGCGCGATGTGCGCCCCGTCTTGCCAGCCGTCCCCCGCGACGGTGGCGACGTCGTCGCGAAGCGAAAGCACGAGGTGCGCGTCGACCTCTGGGCCCCGGTCGACGAGGGGCCGGAGGCCGGCCGCAAGGACGGTGGCGTCGAGCCGCGGCTGCGCCACCGTTCCGCGTAGCTTCAGGCGCGCCCGGATTTGCGCCGGCGGCAGTCGCAGGGCGAGCCAGCGGCCCAGGCGCGAGGGATCGAGGGGGTCGAGGCGGAGATCCAGCTCGAAGCGGTCCTGAGGCCGAGGCGCTCGGGTGGGCGCGTCCGCGCGGATCCACATCGCGCCCACGCCCGAGGCGGCGACGCGCGCGTCGCCCTCGATTCGACCTGCGCGAGGGCGGGCGAAAAGGTCGGCGACGACCGCATCACCGGTGCCGCCCTCGTCGGTTCGGACGCTGGCAACGATCGCCCCGTCGGCCTGACGCCGGGCGCGGATGCGCACGCGCTCCAGCGCCAGGCCGCGCCAGCGGAGACTTTGGGCGTAAAGGTCCACGCGGCCACGAGGCGGCTCGAGTCGACCCACGCCCTCCAGGTCGAGCCCCACGACCACGAGGTCCTCCACCGCGAGCCGGCCGAACCGGCCCTGCAGCTCGACGTCGGGATCGGCAAGCGCCCCCGAGAGCCGCAGGTCGACCTTTCCCTCGCCTGCGATGGGGGGAAGGTCGATCGCGAACGCCGACTCCAGCAGCGAGGAAAGGCGGGCGAGGTCGTGGATCTCGAGGCGGAGATCCAGCCGGGCCCGCCGGGGGTCGAACGATCCCGACGAATGGACGCGCGCTCCTGGTAGCTCGAGCTCGAATTCCTCGACCTCGACCTCCGCTCCGCGAAGACGCGCCCGCACCCGCCCCGGCCCCGGCGTCGAATCCGGGTCGAGCTGCAGCGCGATGGCCAGCTCGGGAAGAGCGACGACGCTGGCGGCGAAGGAGCCGCGCCCGCTCAACCGAGCGCGCGGCGCTCCCTGCCAGAACGCCGAGGGATCCGCGTTCTGCAGGACGATTCCGCCCTCGCAGCGCAAAAAGTCGTGTCCGCGAACGTCCACGAGGATGCGACCGCCGCTGCGCGGTTCGAGCCGGACCTCGGCGCGGCTTTCGCGGGCGAGATGGACGTCGACTCGCAGGGGCATCCGCCCGGGAAGGGCGATCCCGTAGACGCGAGCATGGGCGGGGTCGACGACACCGACGAGGCGAACGTCGCCCCATAGCTCGTGAATGTCTCCTTCACCGACCGCGCGAAGCTCGGTCCCGCCCAGCGCGACGAGAAGCTCGGAGAGGAGCAGCTTCCACTCGTCGAGCGAGGCGCGAAGGTCGAGGTGAAGCGGCGCCCGGACCGGAAGGAGGACGCGCGCGTCCAGCCCGAGCTCCAGCTCGGCGTGCACGCCCTGCCAGAGACCGCGCGCGAAGACGCCGATTTCGCGGACGAGGACCATCCGCTCTCCCGCCTCGGTGGAGAGAAGGAAGGCGCCATCGACGAGACGAAGCCCCGCGAGTCGGAGGGGAAGCGGTGGGCGGGGAGGCTCCTTCGTCGGCTCCCTCCGCACAGAAGGCGGAATCTCGGGCAAGAAGACCGCACCCAGTCCGGCACCGGGATCGTCCGCCGCCACCCGAACGTGCGGACGGTCGAGGTCCACCTCCACCACGGCCCTGCCGAGCAGGAGATCGGCCGTCGAGATGCGGATCTCCAGACCCCGTACCGAGGCGGCCGGCGTACCTCGCGGATCCACGAAAAGAACGGGACCGACGAGGATTCGTCCGATGCCGTCCACGCGGATCTCCGACAAGAGGATCTCCCCTTGAAAAATCGAGCCAAGCAGGCGCTCGACGAGACCCGCGACGCGCTTCCCTCCCCAGGGGGAAGCCCAGAAAAAGAACACATTCCAAAACAGAGAGAGAAGGCAAACCAAGACGACCAGCCCCCACCTCCTCACCTAGAACGCCTCCCCGATGGAGATGAAGATGGAGAACCAGTCGATGAAATCGTCCTCCAGCACCGCGTCGGAGTTCACCACCTCGATGTGGCGCCGAAGCGGCCGGTAGCTCAAGTCGAGGCGAATCGGCCCGACCGGCGTTCGCAGTCGAAGCCCGGTGCCCACGGCCAGGTGCACGTCGCGCGCCCGAAAGGCTTCGGTGGGGCCCGCCGCCACGTTCCCCACGTCGGCGAAGAGGACCATGCCAAGCGTCCGGGTCAGATACCAGCGGAACTCCGCCGTGGCGAGAAGGCTCGAATTTCCACCGAGGGGGACGAAGACTGTCTCCCGATCGTCGCCTCGCCCCACCACCACAGCCTGCAAGGGAGAAAGCCGGGTTGCCCCCACCCCGCGAAAGCCGGCGGCGCCTCCTCCGAAAAATCGAACCACGATCGGCGAGCAACGGGTTTGCACGTCGTAGGGCGTGGGTGCCTCGGCCTCGCATTTTTCGACCGATTGCAATGGCTGCAGGATCCCCGCTTCCAGCCGGAGCGCCAGCACCCAGTCCGTCCCGAGGGGAAGGTAGGTGCGGAATTCGGGGACGATGCGGACCCAGTCGAAGTCGCCACCGAGGACGATGCCGCCCTCCTGCAAGCCGAGGGCGGCGAAAAATCCGGTGCGCGGCTCCAGCGGATCGGAGCGGCGGTCGACGACCAGCCTCTGTTCCAGATAGGAGAAGGTGCATCCGCCGGGGCAGTTGACCGGCGGAAGCGGACGCCCCGTCGCCACGGGCGAGGTGAAGGTGCGTACGTCGAAGTAGCGCTGGATCTGGTAGCTCGGCACCAGGTAGAGCCAGCGCCGAAATCGGATGGGAAGGCCGAGGCTGCCCCGAATCGACTGCGAGACGAAGGAGAGCGTGAGCTGCCGCTCGTAGGTGAGGCCCGCCGCCAGGTCGATGCGGTTGCCGATCACCGCCGGCTGGGTGAGCCTGAGCGAGGAGACCGCGGCGATTCCCGACTCCGCCTCGGCCCCGCCGAAGATGAAGCGGTAGGCGAGCTCGTTGTTGAACTCCAGGCGCTGCAGCCCGCGGAAGAGATCGAGGTGGGCGAAGTCCGCCACCAGCCGAAGCTGCTGGTAGCTCTGCTCGATGCCGGCGCCGACGCCCAGGCGGAACCGGAGGAAATCCGCTTCCTGGACCGTGACCAGCACCGGGACGGTGCCGGTCTCGGGATCGGGCTCGCCCTTGCGCACCACCGCGGTGGAGAAGACGCCCAGGTCGAAGACCTCCGCCTGCGCTTCGCGCAAGCGCCTCGGCGAGTAGCGATCCCCCTTCTCGAAGATCGGCTCGACCGCGGCGAGGATGCGGTGGTCGGGAACCATGAGGTTCCCCACCACGTGGACGTCCCCGAAGCGATAACGCTCTCCCGGAAAGACC
Source organism: Pseudomonadota bacterium (assembly GCA_003242475.1). Lineage (GTDB taxonomy): Bacteria > Myxococcota > Myxococcia > Myxococcales > Vulgatibacteraceae > ZC4RG40. The sequence continues at coordinate 39,535 of QGUN01000015.1, read as the reverse complement.
CGATACAGGGCGAAAACCTCCGCCCGCTCGCGATCCACCTCCACCCGTGCCTCGACCGAGGCCTCCGCGTAGCCCTCCTCCTCCAGGCGCGTCTGGAGCTGCTCCTTGAAGGCCAGGTGCGCTTCTTCGGTCCAGCGCTCGCCCTCGCGAACCGGGTTGCCGGAGAGGACGCGCCGGCGGACGTCCGGAGGGAGGTCGTCCATGCCCTCGATCAGGACGGAGCCGAGGATGGCGGGCGGCCCCTCTTCCACCAGGAACTGGACGTGGACCCGGCCCCCGGACATGGGGAGCACCCGATGCGAGGCCCGGGCGGAAAAGAAGCCCTCGCTACGATAGAAGGCCTCGATCCGTCGCTCGTCTTCGGCAACCTGGCCGAGGTCGAGCGTCCGCACCTCGCCGAAGAAGAGGAGGCGGTCCGAGGGGCGCGTGGCGAGCCCGCCGAGGATCCGTCTCGCGGACAGGCTGCGGTTGCCCTCGATCGAGACCTTGCCGACGCGCGGCTCCTCCGGCGGCTGGGCGCGGGCCGCGGTGGCCAGAAGGACCAGGAGTACGAGGGGGGCCGCCTTTGCCACGACCCTGAAAGATGCGCACGGCGGTGGTCCCCGCCCCGACGTCCGCCAGCCCCCCGCTCACCCAGCGGATGGGCTCCGGCACCTCGCGCCCACCGCCGGAACCGTCGCCACCGCCGGTTGCCGGCTCCTGGATACGCCCATGCCCGCGCACGCCCGCGCCCCGGCGAAATCGTCCCGGGGGGAACGCCTCTCGACGGCCCTCCTAGCAAGAGGCTTCTACGTGGGGCGGTACTCGGCGTCGATCACGTCTTCCTCGTCCCCCTTGTCGCCCTTGCCGCCCCCGCCGCCGCCGGAGCCAGAGGGAGGCGTTGGCCCGGCGGCGCGATAGAGCTCCTCCGCCGCCCGATGGGTGGCCGCTTCCAGGTTGCGCAGCGCCTCGCGCAGAGCCTCGATCGGTCCCTCGCGGGCCTGCCGCACGCGCTCCACCGCCGAGCGGAGCGCCTCGCGCGTTCCCACCTCGAGCCGGGCCTCGTTCTCGCGGAGCAGCTTCTCCGCCTGGTAAACGGTGCCGTCGGCGCGGTTGCGCTCCTCCACTTCCTCGCGCCGCCGCCGGTCCTCCTCCTCGTGCGACCGCGCTTCGGCCACCATCCGCTCCACCTCCTCGCGGGGCAGTCCCGAGGACTGCGTGATGGTGATGCGCTGCTCCTTCCCGGTCGCCCGGTCGCGGGCGCTGACGTTGAGGATGCCGTTGGCGTCGAGATCGAAGGTCACCTCGATCTGCGGCACGCCGCGGGGCGCAGGGGGAATCCCCTCCAGCCGAAACCGGCCCAGCGTCCGATTGTCCGCCGCCAGCTCGCGCTCACCCTGCAGAACGTGGATCTCCACCGAGGACTGGTTGTCCGCCGCGGTGGTGAAGACCTCCGTCCGGCGCGTGGGGATGGTCGTGTTGCGCTCGATGAGCCGGGTCATCAGACCGCCGAGCGTCTCCACGCCGAGCGAGAGCGGCGTGACGTCGAGGAGGAGGATGTCCCGCACCTCGCCGGCCAGCACGCCCGCCTGCACCGCGGCACCGACGGCCACCACCTCGTCCGGATTGACCGTGCGGTTGGGCTCCTTGCCGAAGAAATTCCGCACCGCCTCCTGGATCTTCGGCATCCGGGTGGAGCCCCCCACCAGGATCACCTCGTCGACCTCCCCCGGCGAGAGCCCCGCGTCCTGCAGGCAGGTCCGCACCGGCCCCATCGAGCGCTCGATCAGGTCCTCGACCATCCGCTCGAGCCGGGCACGGGAGAGCTTGCGGACGAGGTGCTTCGGCCCGGTCTGGTCGGCGGTGAGAAAGGGCAGGTTGATCTCCGTCTCCAGCGTGGAGGAGAGCTCGATCTTGGCGCGCTCCGCCGCGTCCTTGAGGCGCTGCAGGACCATCCGGTCCTGCGAGACGTCGATTCCCGTCTCGGCGCGGAACTCCTCGAGCAGCCACTCCATGATGCGCCGATCGAAGTCGTCGCCCCCGAGATGGGTATCCCCGTTGGTGGCGAGGACCTCCACCACGTTCTCCCCCACCTCCAGGATGGAGATGTCGAAGGTTCCGCCACCGAAGTCGTAGACGGCGATCTTCTGGTTGACGTTCTTGTCGAGGCCGTAGGCGAGCGCCGCTGCGGTGGGCTCGTTGACGATCCGCTTCACGTCGAGGCCGGCGATCCGGCCGGCGTCCTTGGTGGCCTGGCGCTGGGCGTCGTTGAAGTAGGCGGGAACGGTGATCACCGCTTCCTTCACCGGTTCGCCGAGGTAGGTCTCGGCGGCCTGGCGGAGCTTTCGCAGGATCTCCGCCGCGATCTCGGGGGGCGAGAGCTGCTTGCCCTGCACCTCGATGCGGGCGTCGCCGTGGGGGCCGCGGACCACGCGGTAGGGAACGCGCCGCGCCTCCTCCTCCACCTCCTCGAAGCGGCGCCCCATGAAGCGCTTGATCGAGAAGATGGTGTTTTCCGGATTGGTGATGGCCTGGCGCTTGGCAACCTGTCCCACGAGCCTTTCCCCGCGCTCCGTATACGCCACCACGGAGGGCGTCACCCGCTCGCCCTCCTGGTTGGCGATCACCACCGGGTCGCGGCCCTCCAGCACCGCCACCACCGAGTTGGTCGTCCCCAGGTCGATCCCGATCACCTTGCCCAAGAGGTCTGCCCCCGCGCGTCGGCAGCCCGCCTCGACGCGATGCAAATTGCCGAAATAGCGATGATTTTTACCTGGTTTCCAAGCTAAGCACCCCGATCGGCACGAGAAAGGAGCGCCCGTCGGGCGGGCAAGGTGCGTAACGCAGTGCGCAGTGCCACCGGAGCTTCCCACCTGGAAACGGCCATTTGGAGGGGTGGAGAGGGGGACCATCGCGTGGCGAACACTCCAACCAAGGGAAATTCCAGCGGATTTCCCGAATTTGACGCAACGTGGCACGAGACGTGCAAGTAAGCCCCGCCCACCCCGGCCGGGATGCTGCAACGCGCCATCGCCGCAACGCGCCCGGCCGCATGCCGGGGCACACGTCCCGGGGGAGCCGCTGGATGATCGCTTCCGCTGTCGCCGCACCGGCTGGCCACTCGGTTGCCGTCCTCCTCAACGCGAATGCCAGGCGAGTCTCCAGCCGCGTCCACGAGGTCCTTCGCCACGTCGTCCCGGAGGACGACCTCTTCCTTTCCCGCTCCACCGCCGAGGCGCGCACCATCGCCCGCACGGTGGTGGGGCGTCGGTACGGGACGGTCTTCACCGGCGGTGGAGACGGCACCTTCGTCTCCTTCGTCACCGAGATCCTGAACCTCATCCCGGATGGAAGCGCACCCATGCCGCGCTTCGGCGTGCTCAAGCTGGGAACGGGCAATGCCCTGGCGGCCATGGTCGGCGCCACCTCGGGCGTGGGCATCGTCGACGACGTCCTTCGCGCCCGCGCCGGCCAGGTCCGCAACGTCCGCCGGATCGACCTGGTGATGACCGAGGGCCGCGCCACGCCCTTCGCCGGCGTGGGTCTCGACGCCGCCCTGCTCAACGACTACGTGGCCGTCAAGCAGCGGCTGGGCGAGGGCCCCCTGAAGAAGTGGATGACCGGTGCGACCGGCTACGCGCTGGCGGTGGCCTCGCGCACGCTGCCCACCTACCTGCGCCGCCGCCACAATCCGGTCTTCGAGGTGTACAGCGGCCGCGGCCCGGCCGTGCTTCTGGACGCCGAGGGCCGGCCGGTCCGCGATTTTGGGCCCGGTGAGCTCCTGTACCACGGCCCCGCGCAGATGTGCGCCGCGTCCACCGTGCCCTTCTACGGCTACAAGCTGCGCATGTTCCCCTTCGCGGGACAGGTGCCGGGCACCATGCAGCTGCGGATCGCCAACGTGCCGCCCCTCACCATCCTCTCCCACCTCGGCTCCATCTGGAACGGCACCTTCCGCCATCCGCGGCTGCTGGACTTTCTCGTGGAAAGCGTGGTCATTCGCTCGAGCGAGAGCCTGCCGCTGCAGGTCGGCGGCGATGCCGAAGGCTTCGGCACCGAGTTCGAGTTCCGGCTGGCACCGCGCTCGGTGGAGCTCGTCGACTTCTCGGAAGAAAGGCTTTGATCTTGGTTGTTGACTTGGCGGGGCGAGTCTCCTATATAGCGCCCCGTCGCTGCCGCGGGGTGGAGCAGCCAGGTAGCTCGTCGGGCTCATAACCCGAAGGTCGCAGGTTCAAATCCTGCCCCCGCAACCAAAATCGGACGCCGGCTCGAAATCGAGCCGGCGTCGTTTTTTCTTCCTTTGGTCGTCGTCCCCACGCCGGTCGCAGCGCCGTCCGTTCACCTGCGGCGAGCTTTCCGGTCGTCGACACCGCGGTGCGCGCACCGGATGTCCCGGCAGCCGTCGACGGCCATGCGGCGCTCCCCCACACGCGCCGCGGCGGACGTCCATGCCCGGCGATCCACCGTGCGGCGTCACGGCCGACCTCGTCGAAGCGCGATTTCGAGCAGGACCTGGGCGGGCGGCCCCTCACTCGCCAGGCGCGCAGGCGGCGTCGGCGGAGGCGCAGCGAGGCGGGGCCTGGCCGGGGAGGTTCACGGCCGGGATGGGCACGTTGGTGTAACCCTGGCCGGGACGGGGCTCGGAGGGCGCCACACCGGAGCGCTGGGCGACGAGAAGACGCAGGCGCACGAAGCGGAAGTCGTCGGCCAGGCCGGCCTCCAGATCCGAGGCCGCCTGCCACTCGGCCCAGTCGGAAAATCCCAGCTCGACGGCGCGCTCCAGCTCGGCGAGCGCCTCCTCCTTGCGCCGTTCCCGGAGAAGCGCCCGCGCCAGGTGGAAATGACCGAGCGCGTCGTCCGGCCGGAGCTCGAGGAAGCGCCGGAAACGCTCGGCGGCGGCCTCCCCCCGCCCCAGGCCCAGCAGGGCGATGCCGCTGTTGTAGAGGGCCTTGAGGTTGTGCGGGTCGAGGGCGAGGGCGGCATCGAAGGCCTCCAGGGCGCGGGCCAGGTCGCCCCGGCGACCGTGCGCGACGCCCTTGGAGGCCAGCTCCTCGGCGCGCCCCGCCCTCCCCTCGCAGGCCGTCGAGGCGGCCGCCAGAAGGAGGGCGGCGAGCGCACCGGGGATGGCCAGGCGCCCGCGCACTAGAAGATCTCCCGCCACGAGAGGATCATCGCCTTGGGCGCGTTCTGGTTCGGCGTCCCGCCGCCGGAGCCGGGCTGGCTCGCGTTGAAGCGGAGCGGCGTGCCCTCGTCGCCGATCACGTAGATCTGCTCGTCGGCGATGACCGGCGTCTGCGACTTCTGCCCACCGACCTCCCTGCGGACGAAGGAGCCCTCCTCGTCGCCGTCGTCGCCGCCGCAGGGAGTGCAGATCTCACCCCGGGAGACGTCGATGCAGTAGAGGTAGGCGGTCCCGTCGCCACAGCCCTTTCCCTGCTGCGGCTTCCAGCTCGTGAAGAGCAGCCACTTTTCGAAGTTCCGCTTCACGTGGAGCGTGGGCGGCGCGATCAGGCGAGCGCCGTCGTTGAAAATGTTCTTGAGGACCTCACCCTGGGTGCAGATGTTCGGGTTGTTGATCTTCGGACAGGTCGAATCGCCGGGGTCCTCGAAGTGGAAGGCCTGAAACTCCCACATCTTCCCCTGGTTCGCCTGCTGGTCCGGATCGGTGCCGGGATCCAGGCCCGAGCCCACGAAAAGGTAGATCTGGTTGAGTGCGTGGGGATCGTTGAAGACCGAGGGGCGCGACGTCAGGGGTTTGGATTCCGAGAAGGCGAGGATCTCCGGACAGATGCCCCAGAGGTCTGGCCGGGTCATGCGGGTGTTGGGATCCTCCGGCAGGTAGAGCCGCCCCATCTTCCCGCCTTCCCAGCCGCCGAAGTAGCCGACGTTGACGTAGAAGGGATCGGAAGTCCCGATGAGAGGGATGTCCGCGGTGATCCCGTACTGCTTCGGCACGGGGAAGACCTTGAGGTACCTACCGCTGATCACGTCCTGAATGAAGATGAACGACGTCGTGCCACTGCCGCCCTTCTCGCCCTTGATACCGGCGCCGTGCTCCGGATAGGGCCCGGCGAAAGGCATGTTCAGGTAGCGGTAGGCCGCCGACGTGTTGCCGCCATGATCCTTCAGGCCGGTGTTGTAACCGCTGCCGTAGACGGCCAGCCAGGTGGGCACGCCGATCTTCTTGCCGTCCTTCTCCACCTCGAGGTTGACGGGACCGACACTCGGCACCGCCCAGGTCCGACCGAGGCCGTAGGTTCCGTTCCCCAGGTGGGTGGCCTCCCACATCGGTCGAGGATCGTGCGGATCGGTGACGTCGAGAGCCACGTACCATGAGCCGCCCCACCCCTGCCCGCAGATCAGCACCGTCCGCCAACCACAGGTGCCCCGCTCCTCGTGCTCGGGGTCGAGGCTGCAATCGATCTCTCCCTCGCCGGCCACGGTCGGGTACGCCACCACGTCGTCCACGCGGCAGGAGAGGTCCTGGGACCAGACGCGGGACTGACCCTCGATCGCGGCGAGGGCAACCTTGGCGAACATGTTGAAGGGAACGTAGGCCCAGGCCTCCTCGCCGGCCTTCCACCTCGGCTGCCCTTCCTTTTCGGGGAAATGATCGTCCGAGGCGTAGAAGGCATGGATCTGGCCGTCGTTCGCCCCCACGTAGATCATCGCAGGTCGGTTGCGATAGTTGGCCTTGAAGACGGGATAGCCGTAGCCGCGATAGGTGTAGGGCGGAGAGGTCACGATGGCCACGGCGGAATGGTACATGTCACCCAGCCGCCAGGGGCGCGAGGTGCCGTCGATCCACTGCGCGACCTGCTGCCGCCGTTGACGGGCCGGTTGCGAGTTCAGCGACTCAGCCATCGAGTTGAGGTACGAGCGCTGGGCCTCGTCGAGGGCATCGACTCCCGGCTTGAGGGGCGACGAGTCGCCAACGAGGGTCAGCGCGACGGTCCTCAGCGTGCTCTGCCACGACGTGGAGTCGGTGGGCGTCATGCGATCGCCCATCGTCAGCACCAGCTGGTTGTCGGCGGTCTCGACCTCCTCCGGTACGGCGAAGAAGATCTTTCGCGGGCTGGTGCGGTCCTGAAGCATCGCCCCTGCCTCGAATACGCAGGGATTGCCTTTCTGGCCGCACTTGGTGAGAGAGAAATTCGGGTTGTCGGAGGTCAGGTCCGTGAACTCCCAGTGTCCCGGCTCGCCCTCCACCTCTTTGAAGAGCCGCACGCCGTAGATCCGCCCCTTGTAATCCGGGACATCGAAGGCGGTGTAGACCATGAAGTTGTTCGCTACCCGGTCGTACTCGCTCTTCTCCTGAGGTACCGTTCCCACCATGGCCGGAGCCACCGTGTACTGGCCGCGGCGGATTTCTTCGAAGGTCGTCTGCAAGACCTCCCGCAACTGGAGCGCGTCATTGGCGTAGAGCGCCTCGCCCGCGCTGCACGAGCCGTCGGCATTGCGCTTGCACCAGCCCTGCGAGGTCCGCGCCGTCCCTCCGCGCCGCGCCATCTGGTCGAGGATGGTCCGGCTCGCCTGGGCGCCGAAGCCCACGACGTACGTCGGGATCTTCGCATTCCGGAGCGCGTCGACGGCCGCATAGGCCTTGGTCGGATTGCCCTTGGGCTCCGAGCCGCCGGCAGTCGAGGGACAGTCCGGTTCGCCGTCGGTGAGAATGACGACGGCGTAGGGTCGGCAATGGCTATGGGTGTCGGCCTTGCGAACGTCCTGGAGGTGAGACAGGGCGTTTTCCAGCGCGGCGCCGATGGGCGTGCCGCCATCCGGCTTGAACTTGTTGACCTCGGCGATCAGCGCGTCGGAGTTGGGGGGCTGCTGGCCCGCCTTGGTGGGAAGCGGGTTGGTCCGCACGATCCTGCAGTAGTTGCTTCCCTCCCGAACGCCGAATTTCGCCATGCCCAGAAAGACGTTGTCGAGCTGCGGGATCAGCTCCTTCAGCGTCGCCTGGAGGGCTTCCATGCGGGTGTACTGGTCGCGGTTGGTGCTGCCGCAGCGGCACCGGCCGTTCGTGCGGAGCGTGCACCCGGCAGGACAACCCGCGTCCTTCGTCGCCATCGAGCCGGAGACGTCGGCGAGGAAAAAGACATAGGGCTCGATGCCCGAATCCTTGTTCAGGCCGTAGAGGTAGTCGGCCGCAGCCGACAGCGGCAGCGTCAGCGCGACTGCGAAAATCAAAACAGTTTTTCGAAACATGGCCTGCCTCCTCACCAGCCGGCGTAGCCCTCTCCCAAACCGCCTCCGAGCACGCCCGTGTTTCGTGGCGTCCACCCCACGGTACCGCTGTAGCCGGAGGTGCCGCTGGTCATCACGATGACGGTGCTGATCCGCGAGCGGGCCAGGATCCGGTTCGTGTCGCCCGCGGGGTGCAGTCTCCCCTCGAGGATGATCTGCACGCCGTCGTCGATCTGCGCCCCTGCCCACACCACGTAGGAGGCCGAATGCCCCGGCGGCGCGTTCGGCAGGACTTCCGTGTGGATGGGCGCCATCCCCTCGAGCACATCCTGATAGTTGAACTGTCCCTGCCCTGGCGGCTGGCCGACGATCGCCACCGGAGCGATCAGGCTGGGCTGGACCAGGAGCGCGTAGTGGTTGAGACCGGCCTCGGCCACCTGTCGGGCCAGTGCAGACCGTTGCCGGGCACCCGCCGAGAGGAGGTCCGCCCCCGAGGTGTAGACGACACTGGTCCCGACCAGCGTGATCACCACGATGGCGATCATCACCAGGATGAGGCTGAACCCTCTCTCCCGACTCCTTCGTCTCATCGCATTCCCCTCAGTACAGGTAACCGGAGAAGACCTTCAGCTCGAAGGTGCTCTCCACCTGCAGGACCCGGGCGGTTCCGGGCGCATCCGGGTCCAGGTCGATCCCCGTCAGGTGCTCCGGGTCGTCCCTCGGCTCCACCACCTTGAAGGAGACGTTCACCGCGCGGATGCGATTGAAATCCAGGACGTAACGGAGATCCGTGGCGAAATTCGCGCCCGAGGTGCGCAGGCTGTTGACCGTCTGAGTGTCCGCGTGCAGGCCCACGATCTCCGGGGCGTATCCGGCGGGCAGATACGGCGGGCCGAGGTTCTGCTGGTTGGTCGCCCAGGCGGGAACGTCGGCGAGGTCTGGAAATTCGAAAAAGCGCACCGGCGGGAGGATGAAGGAGCCCTGCCTCGTGGCTCGCTGCGTGAAGGCCGGATCGCCGTGGTACTCGCCGCTGCGTACGCTGAGAATCCGATACATGAAGACGGCGAAGTCCCGCCGTGGGTCTCGCTCGCTTCCGTCGGGGCTGACCAGCATCCGGTTGTCCACCAGGACGTTGTCCAGCAGGATGGTCCGGGTCGGCGCCTGGCCCGCGAAGCCGAAGGGGTTCACCACTTGCTCGAGGTGCCCGATGAAGGCGCGGTAATCCCCGTCGGCGAACTCCTGGCGCGGGACGAACTGGTAGGCGACCACGTTCTGCGGGTTCGCCGAGAAGATGGCGTTGCCCAGCTGATCGTCAGCGGTGAACGGAATGTTGTCGGCGCCGGGATCCCACATGTAGCGGGTCAGGGTGACGCGCCAGGGATGAGGTTCGAGGATGGCCGGGCAGCCGAAGGGCGCGCCCGGGGTTTGATGGGCCGCACCCGTGGCGGGATCCACGAGGCAGTGCTCGGGCAAGAACTGCACCGAGTCGCCCGCGTTGCGGATGTCGCGCCCGATGAGCTCCATGACGAGCCGGGCCTGCGAGGCGAGGTCGACCGCGCGATCCTGGGTGACGGACGTCCGGTGGGCGCGGTTCATCGCCACGAAGGCACCCGCGATCACGAAGAGCGAGATCGCGGCCGCGACGAGGAGTTCCAGGATGGTGAAGCCTCGCGCCGAACGCATTTCCCCTCCTCTCACCTACCGCTCGCCAGGAAGGCCATCGTACGGTGCGCCCGATAGCGCCCCGCCTCGAACCAGATCACCTTGACCGTCGCGCACGCGGCATCCGCGAGGCAGTTGGCAGTGTTCGGCGCCTCGATGCGGTAACAGACCCAGAAGGAATTGCCCTCGAACGAGAAAGGAAGAGGCCCGACGTTGTAGGTGGCCGGCGAATCGTCCTCACCAGGCGGATTGCACGTCGTCAGAGCGGCGCCCGCTCCCGGGCCCACCAAGTCGTTCGAGGAATAGGGGAGCCGTTCCGCCTTCCACGCATCGGCCGCGGTGAAGGCGGCTCCCCCCACGGTTCCGCTGCCGGCGGGCGGCTCGATGTCGTAGCGGACCTCGAGGCGGAGACGCTCGACGATCTGGTTGGCGAGATGGTTGGCCGCCGTCATCTTCTTGGCCTGCGTGGTCCGCATGATCCCCATCCCGAGCAGACGCGCTCCTCCGAGCACGCCGATGGTCACGATCACCATCGCGATGAGGACCTCGACCAGCGAGAATCCGCGGGAGTTCATCGACACGACCACCTCGCGCCGTCCCACTGGTAGAGCCTGGCCCGGCCGATGCCGCCGGCCCGGAGGCCAACCGCGCGGGTCAGCCGGTTGTCCGCGCTCCGAAAGACGATCGTTTCGCCCACCGGATCGCTCGCGATGATCTGGCCGGTGGGCAGAAAGACGATGGACCCCCCCCCGCAGAGCGTGCAGGCAGGGAGCTCGGCGAGGCCGAGGTCCTCCTCTTCCTGGCACCGGATCGGATCGAGGCTCTCCGCGGTGGTGATGCCGCGCAGCTCCTCCGTCAGGCAGACGTCCTGGTAGACCTCGGTATCCTGCTGGATCACGTAACGGATCTCGCAGTCGTCCCCGCCCGTCTCCACGCGGAAGACGACGGGCCGGTTGGTTCGGGCGGCGATGGCGGCCGTGGTCCGAAGGTCCAGGAGAAAGCGCGAGGCGGCGGAGGCGACGCGGTACTCGGGGAGGAGGCGGTCGATCTCCCAGATCGCGACCGAGGCCAGGATCCCCGCCATCCCGACGGCCACGACGAGTTCTGTGACGGTGAATCCGCGTTCGCGGCGCGCGCCCATGGAACGCTCCCTTGGCGGGCCCATGATGCCACGCCCCGACCGATTATCAAGAAAGCTACCCAAAAATCAGAAAAAGCCAAAGGAAAAGGAATACATTGTCATACCGCTGGTTACATGCACACACGCCGAGCGAGAGGACTCCCCTCCTCCGTTTCCCCCGATGCGTCTCTCGCGATCCGGACATGCGCTGCCCCGACGCCCGGCGAGACCGGAGCTCGAGACCGGTGTCAGGCGGCGAGCGCGGCGGCGCACTCGACCAGCGCCTCGACCCCGCGGTCGATCTCCTCGTCGAGGAGGTACGGAGCGGGGCCGATGCGGAGGATGGAGCCACGGGAATCGACGTAAACCCCGCGCTGGCGCAGGGCCTGCACGAGACCGGCGGCGTGGGCCGTGCGCAACGCCACGAAGCCGCCCCTCCGCTCGCGTTCACGCGGCGTGACCAGTTCGAACCCCAGCCGCGCCGCGTCCGCCTCGTCGAGCCGGGCGAGGATCCGCTCCGTCTGGCGAAGGGAGATCGCCCGCAGCCGATCCACGTCCATGCCGAAGCCTTCGAAATGGTCGAGCACCGCTGCCGCCCGGTAGAAGGGGCTGGCATCGTAGGTGGAGCCCGCAAAGCGCGAGGCGCCGGGGCCGTAGCCCACCCTCGCCCGCTCGGCGCGTGGCAAGGCGAGCTCGGCGAAGTTGGCGAACCACCCGGTATAGAGGGGCCTGCGCTCGGAACCCGGCGGGATGCGAAGGAAGCAGCACGCCTCGCCGAACTGGGCGTACTTGTACCCGCCAGCGGTGACGTAGACCTCGCCCGGCAGGTCGGCGAGGGGTACGGGGACCACGTTGAAGGCGTGGTAGGCGTCGAGCAAGAGAACGGCACCGACCTCGGCGGCGCGGGCGGCGATCTCGGGAAGATCGCCGAGAAGGGCGCCGTCCTCGAAGAAAACCGCGCTCACCGCCACCAGCGTCGTCCCGGGGGAGATGGCATCGACGAGCCGCTGAGGAAGCGTCGCCTTGTCGGCGGCGTCCACCCACTCCACTCGTACGCCCTCCTCTTCGAGGCGCCGAAGCTGGCGGTCGAGGGAGTGAAACTCGCCGGTGGTGGTGACGATGCGCGTGCGCGCATCGAAGGGAAAGCAGGACAGCAGGCGGAAGACGAGTTCGTGGGTGTTCTGGCCGAAGGCGATGGCCTGCTCCTCCTCGTAGCCCAGACGGCGGGCGATGCCGCGGGCGACCCGCGCCACGAGCGGGTGGATGGCCTCCTCCCACTTGTCGTCCACGTAGGTGGCCGCGTCCTCGAAGGCGCGGCGCTGGGCCTCCAGGGCCACGTCCGGCCAGGCCTGGTGGGAATGGCCGGTCAGAAGGATGCGCCCCGGCCGCAGGAAGGCACGGTACGCCTCGCGGAAGCCCTCGGGAGCGCGGTCCAGGGGTTGGATCAGGCGGTTCTGCACGCCGCGCAGCTTACCACCGCCGGGGGGCGGGGGCAGCTGGGAGGTGAACCTCCGGGATTTTTCCGCTATACGGTCTCCCACTTCATCGACTGGAGAGGAGACTCGTCATGTCCCGACCCAAGCTCGCCGGCGCCGCCAATTCGCGGCCGGCGCTCGCCCCGGAACTCCTCGTCGAGATGCACGACCTGATGGTCAAGGCGCGTGCGCTCGAGGAGCGACTCATCCAGATGTACAAGCAGGGCGACGGCTTCTTCTGGATCGGTGGGCCCGGTGAGGAGGCCTTCAACGTACCGCTCGGCCTATTGATCAAGAAGGGATCCGGTCTGGACTACGACTATCTCCACTTCCACTACCGGAACTCCGCAACCCTGATCGCCATGGGGGAGGATCCCGCCAACCCCATGCGGCAGATGAAGAACACGGCCACCGATCCGTACAGCGGCGGCCGGAACTTCGCGGGGCACTTCAGCAAGCGGGAATGGAACCTCGCGCCCGTCACCTCGCCGATCGCGGTGCAGTACTCCATCGCCATCGGCACGGCCTACGCCCAGAAACGTCACGGGGGCGAGGGCATCACCATCGTCACCGGCGGCGACGCCGGCACGGCCGAGGGCGACTTCGCCACCTGCCTGGTGTGGAGCTCGAGGCCGGGCAACGAGCTGCCCATCCTCATCATCGTCACCCACAACAAGTGGGGCATCTCCACGCACTACTCCACGCAGCAGGGGCCGAAGAACATCGCCGACCGCGCCACCGCCTTCGGCATCAAGAACAAGACGATCGACGGCAACGACGCCATCACCTCCTACCTGGAGATCAAGGCGGCGATGGACTACGTGCGCAAGGAACGCAAGCCCTTCCTGCTGGAGGCGCACGTATCGCGGCTCTACGGCCACTCCTCCGCGGACGGCGCGAACCGGCGACCCGAGGAGGAGGATTGCATCGTCCGGATCGAGGAGGTGCTCCTCGAGCACGGCATCATGACGCGCGAGCAGATGGATGCCGTCCACGAGAAGTGGCAGAAGGAGATGGCGGAACTTCATCGCAAGGTCCGCGAGGAGCCGCAGCCGAATCCCGAGGACGTCTGGAAGCACATCTACTGGGAAGGCGAAGGGAGCTGACCATGGCAAACATGGCGCAGGCCATCCGGCTGGCTCTCCACTACGGAGAGGAGCACCTGGGCGTCACCGACATCTTCGGGGAGGACGTGGGGCCGCCGCTCGGCGGCGTCTTCACGGCCACCCAGGGCCTTCGGACCGCCTGGAACAGCCCGCTCGACGAGCGCGGGATCATCGGCATGGCCATCGGCCTGGCGATGGCGGGGCAGCGCCCCGTGGCCGAAATCCAGTTCGCGGACTACATCTACAACACCATCGACCTGCTCAAGCTCGCGGGGAATACCTGCTGGTCGTCCAACGGCCAGTGGAACCTCCCGATGGTGGTGATGACCCCGGTGGGCGCCGGAATCCGCGGCTCGATCTACCACTCGCACTCCTTCGACGCGGTGATGAGCCACATCCCGGGCTGGAAGATCGTCATGCCGGCGACGCCGCTCGACGCGTACGGCTTGATGCTCTCCGCGATCAAGGATCCGAACCCGGTGATGTTCCTGCCGCCCAAGGCGCTCATGCGCCACCGCGGCGAGGAGCTCATCCCGGGCGAGCCCGAGGACCCGCGCGAGCTCTCGAAGATGATCGACGCCCCCGTCGGCGACCGCTCGAAGTGGAAGCCGACCTGGCCTCCGGTGGAGGAGTACGTCGTCCCCATCGGCAAGGCGAAGCTGGTTCGGCCGGGCTCGCAGTTGACGGTGGTGGCCTGGGGCCGGTGCGTCCCCCTGGCGCTGCAGGCCGCCAAGCAGCTCGAGGGCGAAGGGATCGACGTGGAGCTGATCGACCTCCGCTCGATCTGGCCCTACGACTGGGAGGCGATCCGAGCCTCGGTGGAAAAGACGGGCAAGGTCATGTTCGTCAACGAAGACACCGAGGTGACGAACTTCGGCGAGCACCTCATCCGGCGCACCATCGAGGAGCTCTTCTACGTGCTTCTGGCGCCGCCGAAGCTCGTGGCGGGCAAGCACCTGCCCGGAATCGGGCTCGCCGATGCGCTGGAGCGCGCCTCGGTTCCGCAGGTCGAGGAGATCGCCGAGGCGATGCGCGCCCTCGCCCGCACCGAGCCCTGAGGGCCCTGCCTCGCAGCGAGCCGGCCCCCTTCCTCCGGAAGGGGGCCTTTCGTTTTTCGAGGCCGCTGCCCGCGCTCCGACGGCCCTTTCACCCGGGTGGGTGCTGGCGACCGCTCGCACGGGCTCCCTAGTCTAGGCGCAGTCCGACGTGGCGGAAAAAGTCGAGGGTTCCGATGAAGCGGAAGACGCTGTTGGCAGTTGGCCTGGGCCTGGCCCTGGGAGGGGCGACGGCGCTCGGCGCCTGCCGCCAGCCGACCGGCCCGGGCGAGAACGGGATGGCCACGGGCGGCACCGGTGGCGCCGGCGGCATGGGCACGCGGCAAGGCGGTACCGGTGGGACGGGCGGCATGATGGGCACCGGTGGGACCGGCGGCATGATGGGCACCGGCGGCACCGGTGGCACGATGGGCACCGGCGGCACCGGCGGCATGATGGGCACCGGCGGCACCGGCGGCATGGGCCTGAATACCGGAGGCACCGGGGGCACCGGCGGGACCGGCGGCGTCCGCGCCTTGCCCGCGCGCGGGCGCTGAAGCGATTCCACTACCTCGTAGGCTCGGGCTCCCGCCGACCTGGACGGCCGGGAGCCCGTCGTGATCGCGGCCGTCCGAGCCGCAACTCGGCTTTGGCCCGAGCGCTCTTGGGCGGGACCGCCGGCACGCGCGCCGTCTCGGCTCATTTGCGTTCGCGGATCTCGCAGCCGGAGATGCGGCCCACCCAGGCCTCCTTGCGGTGGCTCCACGCGGCCGTCGGCATCCAGCGGACGTAGAAATCCTTTCCCTTCTGGATCGCGTGGAACTGGCAGGAAGCCGTGAAGCGACGCAGCGTGTTGCGCGGCTTGCCCTCGGGGGGCTCCTGGGCCAGTCGACGGGCGATCGCCGGCTCGGAAAAGAGGTCGGGCACGAGCAGAAGGACGTTGTTCACCGTCATGTAAGGCGCCAGGAGGCCGCCCGTGGGGGCGTCCTTCCACGGCTGACCGCTTCGGTCGAAGGCGCAGCGCGCGCCATCCACGCTGAAATCCGCCGCGCAGGCGAGGTCGTGCACGTCCGCCGTCACCAGTGTGATGTCCACTGGCACCGTCTTGCCCTCGCCGATACCGCGGATCGAGGGCGAGCGCCCCCCGGGCCAGAGCTCCGCCCCGATGAGGAAGACCGCGAGCGCCCCGGCGGCCACCAGCAGGACCATCCGCTCCGCGTACACCCCTTCCCTCATGCGGCCGGTTTTTGCACGCGAGTGGCCGGCGCGCAAGGCCGGCCGGCGATCCGGGCTTTCGTTCCGGAAAGACGAGGGCCAGCTTATGACTGTGAGTCCGAACGGAAGAGCCGAGGGACCGGATCGCCAACGGGCGCTCGAGGTCCTCCGCATCGAGGGCCACGATCTTCGCTCGCCTCTGGCGAATATCCGCTCCTACGCCTCGATGATCCTCGCGCGGCGCGACGGCCTCGATCCGCGCATCCGCCGGGCCGCGGAGATCATCGTCAAGAACGCCGACCGCGGACTGAGGCTCATCGACGAGTGGATGGACTTTCTGCGCTCCTCCTACGCGCGGCTCGAGCTTTCCCGCACGACCTGCCCCATCCCGGCCATCGCGCGCATGGCCCTCGCCGACGAGCAGCAGGATTTCGACCAGAAGGGCGTGCGCGTGGAGACGGAATTCGACGAGAGCATCCCCCCGGTCGAGATCGATCCCGCGCGCGTTCGCCAGGCGATCGCCGCCCTGCTCACCGCCGCGCGCCGCCGGGCCCCCGAAGGCTCGACCATCTACCTCCGGACCCGGCGAGCGGGAGACCGGATCCGGATCGAGGTGGAAGACAACGGACCCCGGCCCAGCCGCGAAGAGGCCGATCTCTTCTACGACGCCGAATTCCAGATGCTCGCCCACCGCCGCATGGAGCCGGGGCTGGAGATGGCCCTCGCACGCGCGGTCGCCGAGGCACACGGCGGAAAGGCGGGCGCCGAGCCGGTCGAAGGCGGCGCCATCCACCACCTCGAATTGCCGTTGAGCACGTAGTCCTTCAGCGCTTGGAGGGAGGAAGCGGGCGCATCCGACGCTGGGGCGGACCGCGTCGCGCCAGGCGGTCGGCCTCCTCGTGGAGGCGCCGCGCCTCCTGCAGCTCGCCCCTCCGCTCGTGGAAGCGTGCCAGGCGGCGAAGGGGAAGCTCCTGGCCGGGCTGCAGGCGGACCAGGGTGCGAAGCTGCTCGCGCGCCTCGTCCCAGCGCCCCGCCGCCTCGAGCGCGGCCGCGTGCCGCGCCCGCACCACCACGTCGCCGGGGTCGTGGGCGAGGACGAGCGCGTAGGCGTCCGCGGCCTCCTCGTGCCGCCCCAGACGCTCCAGCGCCGCCGCCATGCGCAAGCGCACCTCCACCTGCTCGGAAAGCAGCCCCAAAGATCTCCGCCAGGCCTCCACCGCGGCCGCGTCGTCTCCGTCGAGCTCGGCCAGATCCCCGAGCAGGCGGTGATACCTCGGGTTCCTCTCCCCGGATTCTGCCCGCGCGCGCAGCTCGGCGCGGGCCTCGGCCACGCCTTCCCGGCGGCGGACCGCGAGTTCCCCCAGCTCGATGTAGGGCAGAAGCCAGGTCGGCGCCGCCTCCGCCGCCTCGAGGAAGGCAGCGCGAGCGGCCGTCTCGTCTCCCTGCTCGAGCAGGGCCTTGCCGCGCGCAAAGGCGGCGCGCGGATCCTCTGCACGGGCTGCGGAGGCGACGACGAAAACGAGGAGGATGACGATGCTTCGCATGTCGGTTCGGGTTCCGTTAGCAGGTGCGGGAACCTTGGACAAGCGCCACCGCCTCCGCTAATTCGACCGCCATGTCCACGCCCTTCGCCTCCGACGCGACGCTGCGCGACCTAGGCTGGCCCGAGATCCTCGCCGCGCTCGCCCGACGAGCCGATACGAGTCGCGGCCGGGAGCTGGCCGAGAACCTCGACTTCCTCGATTCTCGCGAGGCCATCGAAACGCGGCTCGACGAGATCGACGAGGCGCGCGTCCTCACGCGCAAGGCCCTCTCCATCCCCTTCGGCGGCGCCGAGGACGTCCGCCCGCTCGCGCGCCGGGCCGCGAAGGGCGCCATCCTCGAGCCTTTCGAGCTTCTGGCCTGCGCGCGCCTCCTGCACGCGGCGTCGAGAGTGCGCCGGTTCTTTTCTGCCCACGCCGCGGAGGTGCCGCGCCTGGCGGCGATCGCCGAGCAGCTGCCGGACGCCCGCCACCTGGCCGACCGGATCGAAAGCAGCTTCGAGCCCTCCGGCCGGCTGCGCGACGACGCGAGCGGCGTCCTCGCCTCCCTGCGCGACCGCGCCCGCTCCCTGCACCAGCGCATCAAGGCCCGGCTCGACGAGCTTCTGCGCGACGAGACCTTCGCCTCCCACCTGCAGGAGAGCTACGTCACCATCCGCAACGACCGCTACGTGGTGCCGGTGAACGCCTCCTTCCGCGCCCTCGTCCCCGGCATCGTCCACAACGCCTCCAACTCGGGACAGACCCTCTTCATCGAGCCGCAAGCGATCGTCGGCCTGGGAAACGAGCTCTCGATCGCCGAGTCGATGGCGGCAGAGGAGGAGCGACGCATCCTCGCCGAGCTCTCGGCGGACATCGGAGACCGGGCGGCGGAGATCGAGGACGCGGTGGAGAGGCTGGGCCGCCTCGATCACATCCAGGCCGCCGCCCGCCTGGCAGACGACCTCGACGCCGCTCGGCCCGAACTCGTCGAGGGCCGCGCCTCCTTCTCACTTCGACAGGCGCGCCATCCGATCCTCGTGCTGCAGGGCAAGGAGGTCGTGGCCAACGACGTGCGCCTGGAGCCAGACCAGCGCGCCCTCGTCCTCTCCGGTCCCAACGCCGGCGGCAAGACGGTGACGCTCACCACCGTCGGCCTCTGCGCCCTGCTCACCCGCGCGGGCCTACCCATCCCGGCGGCGGCAGGGTCGAAAGTTCCCCTGTACCGAGCGCTGGCCTCCGCCATGGGCGACGACCAGGACCTGGAGAAGGACCTCTCCACCTTCTCCGCTCACCTCCTCGCCCTGCGCGGCATCCTGGAGAGCGCGCGCGAGGGAAGCCTGGTCCTGATCGACGAGATCGCCGCCGACACCGATCCGCGCGAGGGCGCAGCCATCGCACGGGCGGTGTTGGAGGCGCTCACCGAGCGGAACGTCCAGGTGGTGGTGACCACGCACCTGGAGGAGATCAAGGCGCTGGGTCTGGTCGATCCGCGATTCGCCAACGCGCGCGTCGTCCTCGACCCCGTCACGCTCGCCCCCACCTTCCGGCTGGAGATGGGCGCGGCCGGCGTTTCCAGCGCCCTGGAGATCGCGCGCCGGATCGGCCTTCCCGAATCCGTCCTCGAAGCCGCGCGTCGCCACCTGCACGGGGGCAGCGCCCTCTCCGCCGCACTCGAAAAGCTGGAGGAGGAGCGTCGCGAGCTCTCCCGCACCCTGGCGGACGTCCGTCGCAGACAAGAGGAGCTGGACGAGACCCGCGCCGAAGTGGAGGGGCTGCGGCGAAAGCTCGAACTCGAGCGCAGCCGAATCGAGGCGAAGGTCCGCCAGGAGCTGGCCGAGGAGCTCGAAGCGATTCGCCGCGAGGTCGGCGGCTGGGTGGCTCGGCTGACCCGCAAACCGACCCTTCGCGACGCCGTGGAGATCCAGAAGAAGGTCGCGGAGCGCATCGAGGAGCAGGAGCGGGAACGCCGAAAGATCGAGGCGAGGGTCGAAGCCGCCCGCGAACCCGAGCCCCTTCCCGCCCGTCTGGAGCCGGGAACTCGCGTCAAGGTCGCCAGCCTCGGCACCGAGGGCGAGATCCTCGAAATCCACGGCGACGAGGCGCTGGTGCGCGTGGGCTTGCTCAAGACCCGCGTTCCTCTCGGCGACCTGGTGGGGCTGCCCGGGAAGGCTCGGCAGCCAGGCCGCGCGCGGCTCGCCGTGGAGCAGGTCACGCCGGCGGCCCTCAGCGAGCCGAGCGCCCGACTCGACGTCCGCGGGATGCGCGCAGAGGAGGCCCTCCGCGCCCTGGAGCTCTTCCTCGATCGCTCGTATTCCGAGGGACTCGAATCCGTCCAGGTGATCCACGGCCTCGGCACGGGCGCCCTCCGCCAGGCCATCCGCGCCGCCCTCGAATCCTCCCCCTACGCCGCCGGTTACGCCTCCGCCGCCCCCGAGGAGGGCGGCGAAGGCGTGACCATCGTCTCCCTCCGTTCCTGATCCGCCCCGCCTCCGGAGCGCTCCCCCGGCGCGATGTCCGCCGAATCGATCGGGCAGCGGAAGAGCCCCGGGGTCAGCGACGGCGCAGGAAGCAGCCGAAGACCTTCGTCCGCGCCAAATCGGGCTCCCTGCCGTCGAGAAGGGCGACAAGCGCGTCGCGCAGGTAGAGGCGTGCGTCGGGCCGAAGGCGATTGCGGTCGTCGTCGATGCCTCCGGCGTACCGAACCCGACCCTCTGCGTCGATCACGATGGAGTAGGTGGCGAAGCGTGCACCGAGGGCATCGGCCAGAACGCCCTCGGCGTCTACGAGGATGGGGAAGGGATAGCGCCGCCGGCTCTTCTCCCTCCGGGCGACCTCGACCGAGGCCTGGACGTTCGAGTCCACGGAGACGAAGGCGACGCGATCGCCGAATGCATCCGCCAGCTCCAAGAGGCGCACGTCGTGCGCCCGCTGACAGGGGCAGGTAGCGGAGAAGAAGGTGACGACCAGTAGCGGCCGGTCCCCGCGGATCTCCGCCAGGGAGAGGGGGTGGGAAGCGCTGGAGGGGAACGGCCGCTCCAGGAGGTCGGGGGGAAGGAGGGTCTCCGCCCCGGCCAAAGCGGGCAGCGAGAGAAGCACCAGAATTGCGATCGAGCTCGACCTCATGTCCAGATCCTCATGACCGCGAAGTGAAGGCCGAGGCGAAGGTTCTCGTTGCGGCCGAGGCCATCGACAGGCGGATCGACGAAGAGGCCGGCCTGGAGCCTCCAGTCCCGCAAGGGATAGCCGGCGGAGGCCCCGAAACGCCAAAGGCGGCGGGATGCCTCGAGCTGGGTCTCGTGGCGAGCGAAGAGGGCGAGGGTCAGCTCGGAGGGCAAGGATGCGCCGAGGAGCAAGGACGCATCCATGCCCCACTTGCCTCCGTATTCGCGGCCGGCCGCGCTCCGGCGGAGGTCGTGGACGAGTAGGCCCTGGACCTGGACGAAGGCGATCCCGTAGCTCTGCTCGACGGCGAGTCCGCCCCAGGCGCGCGCGCCTCCCCGGCCGGTCGCATCGACACCGAGGGGATGGGTGGTCTCCTCCAGAGCGCGGCCGGTGGGAAGACTCACGCCGCCGAGAGCAGCCAGTCCGGGGGTGTGGAGCGATTGTCCGGCGAACGAGAAGTCGTAGCGCGCCGCGAACTGCACGTCTCCGACTCCCCCGCCGAAGCCAGACTCCCGGCGCGTCGACGCGTAGTTCTGGACGAGGGGGAGGACGGTGCCCACCTGCGCACGCTCTCCCAGCCGGAGAGTGCCGAGCAGGCTCTGCTGGAAGAGGAAGACGTCGGAACCGTAGGGGCGATACGCCCCATCGTCGTCGAACGATCCGAGCGTGCGCTCCGCCCGTAGATCCAGGCCGACGAGGGCCTCCTCGTGGAGGGCGAGGCGGCCGAGCTGACCCGCGGCAGCACCGGCGCAGCAGGCCTGGGCATGGCCCGGTTCCGGCAAGAGCGCGAGGATCAGCCCGGTCAGCAGCGCGGCGCCGAACTCAATCGATCTGCAGCCCGACAACGAAGCGATCCTCTTCGGGGCCGCGGATCCGGAGGATGAGCTCCCACTCCCCGGCCATGTGGAAGGCCACGTTCCGGATCAGGTAACGCCCCTGGCCCTCCTCCTCGACCACGGGCTCGGAGGGCGAGCCGTGATCGTGCGCGGGCATCCAGGCCTCCACCTCGAGATCGAGACCGGTGACGGGACGATAGCCCTTGGAGCGGACGATGTAGGCCAGGAAGTGGTTGGTCCCCTGCTCCGGTGGCTGCGGCGAGGAGCGAAGGTCCAGCCACAGCGCACCGCTCTCGCTCTTCAGCTGCACCAGCGAGGTGTCCGGGAATTCGATCTCCCCGTCGTCCTCCGTGCCGCCGCAGGCGGAAACGACGAGGGACAGCGCAACCAGAACCCAGAGGAAAGAAAACGCACGCAGCCTCGACATGGCCCCATGGATAGCCCACGCGCCGCCAAAGGCAAGATGGCAATTTGCCGCGGCATCCTTGCCGCGGCGCGATCTCAACGCGCGCGGTGTCGACGCACCAGCCGACGACGTGGGCGCGGCTCGACGTCGGAGGAAGTCCGGCGCTTGCGGGAGGTCTTGCGCGAACCCGCCTCGTCGCGGGACCCCTCCGACGATTCCTCGCCTTCCCGCGTCACCAGGGTGAACTGCACCTGGCGGCGGGCGACGTCCACGGCGGCGACCTCGACCCGGATCCGATCGCCGATGGCGAAGGAGCGATTCGCGCGGGGAAGGACGAGCCTTTGCCGCTCCTCGTCGAAGACGAAGCGTCGGCCGATCGCTTCGACGGGGACGAGGCCGTCCACCAGGAGCTCGTCGATCTCGGCGAAGAGGCCGAATTCGGCCACGCCCACGACGGTCGCGTCGAAGCGCTCGCCGATCCGCTCCTGCATGAAGAGGCATTTGAGGTAGCGATCCGCCTCGCGCTCGGCCTCCATCGCCGCACGCTCCATCTCCGAGGAATGCTCGGCCACGGCCTGGAGCTCCTCCGTGATGGAAACGATCCGCCGAAGACCGGGAATGCGTCCTCGCCTCCCCCAGTGCTCCTTGAGCAGACGGTGCACCATCAGGTCGGGATAGCGCCGGATGGGCGAGGTGAAGTGGAGGTAGTAGTCGGAGGCGAGGCCGTAGTGGCCGATGTTCTCGGCCGAGTAGGCGGCCTGCATCATCGCCCGCAAGAGCAGCATCTTTAGCGCCCTCTTCTGCGGCGAGGCGCCGATCCGGCGCAGGAGCCGCGAGAGTTCCAGAGGGCTCGGTCCCCGCTCGCCGATCTTCACGTCGACCCCGACCGCACGCGCCAGCCGCGCGAAGGCCTCGAGTTTCTCGGGATCGGGAACGTCGTGGACGCGGTAGATGGTGGGCAGGCCCAGGCGGTCGAAGTGGCGGGCCACCGCCTCGTTGGCGGCCAGCATGAACTCCTCGATCATCCGGTGCGCATCGGTGCGTTCCTCCACCCCGATGTCCACGGGACGGCCGTCGCCGCCGAGGCGAATCTTCGCCTCGGGTAGATCGATGTCGAGTGCACCCCGCTCCAGCCTCCGCTCTCGCAGCCTGGCAGCGAGCTCGGCGGCGTTGCGAAGGTGTGGCGCGAAGGGCTCGAGCCGCGTCTCCTCTCCCCGCAAGAGCGCGGCCACCTCCTGGTAGGTGCAGCGGGCCTGCGAGCGCATCACCGCCGGATAGAGCTCGGCGGTACGGCGGTCGCCGGTGGGGTCGAAGAACATGTCGACCACCATGCAGAGCCGGTCCTCGTCGGGGTTGAGCGAGCAGATGCCGTTGGAGAGCTCGGGCGGGAGCATCGGCAAGACGAGCCCGGGGAAGTAGACCGAGGTGCCCCGCAAGAAGGCTTCCTCGTCCAGCGCCGTTCCCTCCCGCACGTAATGGGAGACATCGGCGATGGCCACGACCAGGCGAAAGCCGCCGGGGACCGTCCGGACGAAGATGGCGTCGTCGAAATCCTTCGCGTCGGGGCCGTCGATGGTCACCAGGGGAAGGTCGCGCAGATCCTCGCGCCCCTTGCGATCCTCGGCGGTGACGCGCTGGGGAATGGCGCGGGCCTCGGCCCGGACCCGGGGAGGAAAGGAGTCGGAAAAGCCGCGCCGGAAGGCGATCTCCAGGATCTCCAGACGCGGGTCACCGAACTCTCCCGCCACCCCCAGCACCTGCGCCCGCGCGCCGCCCTCCTCGACGTGGCGGACGAAGCGCGCCCTGACCACGACGCCGTCGGGGATGTCGCGGCGCGGATCGACGGGGATGCGGTCGGGAAGCATGGGGTCGAGGGGCTCGATCCAGGCGCGCTTTCGTCGGAGACGATAGGTGCCGAGCAGGAGGCGGCGCGCGTGCTCCAGGACCTCGACCACCTCGGCGACGTCGCGGCCGTAACGCCCGCGGACGATGCGGGCGCGGACGCGGTCGCCTTCCATCAGCGCCTGCGCCTCGTGCGGGGGCAAGAAGAGATCCTCGCCCTGCCCATCCAGCGGGGAGAGGAAGCCGTAACCGTCTCGCTTGCGGCGAACGATGCCGACCACTTCCCGTGGGGGCCGGCGTGAGGGACGATGGCGTCGAAAGCGAGGGGCTTC
Source organism: Pseudomonadota bacterium (assembly GCA_003242475.1). GTDB lineage: Bacteria > Myxococcota > Myxococcia > Myxococcales > Vulgatibacteraceae > ZC4RG40. The sequence continues at coordinate 15,656 of QGUN01000015.1, read as the reverse complement.
GTCCTTGAACATCCGGCAGGGGTTATCAGGAAATCGGGACCGTGTCGCCCCCGGCGCGTGCGAAAGCGTCGAAACCGCCCTCGATCACGAAGACGTCGGTGACGCCGGCGCGGGTGAGCTCCTGGGCCCGCTCGGCCTGCTCCGCGAGGTCCGCCAGTAGCAGGATGGTCCGTCCGCGCGGCAGCTCCGGGATCCGCCGGACGAGCTCGGACGCGGAGATGCGCAGCGAGCCCGGGATCGTCCGGCCGCTTTCTCGCCGCGTCTCTTCGGAGCGAGCATCGACGATGGTGAAGGGCTCTCCCAGCTCCAGCCTGCGGCGGAGCTCGTCGGGGTGGATCAGGGTGTAGGGATGGCCTCCCTGTGCGACCTGCATGCGATCCCCCTCCTCGAAAAGGTGCTGGGGAAAGATTGCGCACCCCGAAGAGTGGGGGCAGGCGAGTTCAGGAGGGCGTCCCCTCGCCCGCCGTGCCCTGGGCGCCGACGAGGACCTTGATGATCCGGGGCGTCTCCTCTCGCTGCACGAGCTCGCAGGTGGTGCAGGCGCCGTGCTCGATGTGGGAATCGCAGCTCTTGCAGGTTCCGAGCGTCTGCAGGGCGGCCGCGAATTCGTCGCGCAGCCGCATCAGTGCCGCCAGGCGCCGGCTCGTCCGCTCCAGCTGCTCGTGCAGGGCCTTGGCGAAACGCTCCGCCAGCTCGGGCGCGGTCCCGCAGCAGGTCCTCATCTCCAGAAGCTGCCGGATCTCCTCCAGGGAGAGGTCGAGCTCGCGCAGGTCGGCGATCAGCGCCAGCTTCTCGAGGTCCGACTCGGTGTAGAGGCGTCTTCCGCCCTTGCCCACGGCCGCCGGCTCGAGGAGGCCGGCCTCTTCGTAGAAGCGAACCGTGCGCAGGGTCGTCCCCGTCTTCCGGGCGAGGTCACCCGTGCTGAGCATCGCGTTGGAAATCCCCTTGCGTCGATCTCGCACGGTCGCTCCCCGAAAGACCCGGAAATAGAACTAACGGCCCGCTCCAAGGCTGTCAAACGCCCGTGGACGGGGTTCGGGCGACCGGCCGAGCTGCTTCAGGGCCAGCCGCACCGCCCGCCTTAGACCCGCGAAAGGCATCTCGGCCACCGCCTCCTCGGGAGAGAGCCAGCGGAACGAGCGGTGTTCCGAGGGGTCGATCCGAACCTCGGCCTCCGGGGGGACCTCCGCCACGAAGGCATGCTCCCGCACGAAGAGGGGCTCGGAACCCATCCCGAAGGCGTGGACGTAGTCGAGCGGGCGGACGTCCGCCGCGATGCCAGTTTCCTCGAAGAGCTCGCGGCGGGCCGCCTCTGGGGGCGCCTCGCCGGCCCCGATCCGGCCCGTGACGACCTGGGGAAATCCGCCCCGCTCGGGCGTGCGATCCAGGACCAGCACCTGCGGGCCCGCGGGCGTCTTCCGCGCGACCACCACGCAGACGGTCTCGAGGTCGAAGCCTGCCTCGACCACCTCCGCATCGAAGACCTCCCCCATCTTGGCCGCCACCACCGGGGCGACTTCGGAGAGCTCGACCGGTCGGCCGAGGAGCTCGGAGATGCTGGAGACGCCCCGCTCGCGGATGCCGCAGGGGACGATCATCCCGAAGTGCCGCAGGTCGGGGCGAACGTTGAGGGCAAAGCCATGGGTGGTGATCCACTTGCGGATGTGCACGCCGATGGCGCAGACCTTGACGGCGTTCGGATCGTCCTCGCCGCCCACCCAGACGCCGGTCCACTTGGGAATGCGGCCGGCCTGGATGCCGAAATCCGCCAGGGTGCGGATCACCGCCTCTTCCAGGCCGCCCACGTAGCGGCGGACGTCCTTGCGGTCGGGCTTGAGGTCGAAGACGGGGTAACCGACGAGCTGGCCGGGGCCATGGTAGGTGACGTCACCGCCGCGGTCGGTCTCGTAAAGCTCGACCCCACGCGCGCCGAGTTCCGCTTCGGAGAGGAGGACGTGCTCCCGATGCGCGGAGCGACCCAGCGTCAGCACCGGCGGATGCTCCAAGAGCAGCAGGACGTCCTCGCCCTCGCCCTCCTCCCGCCGCCGCGCCAGAGACTGCATGAGGGCGAGGCCGTCCGCGTACTCGACGCGGCCGAGATGGCGGACGATCATCCGTCGGCGCGCGCTCATCTCAATGCCCGGACGAGAGCCCCCGCGCCTTTTCCCAGGCGATCGCGGCCAGACACTCCTCGCGCTGCTCGCGCAGGTTCCACGGCATCTGCGCGTAGACGTCGTCGAAGAGCGTCTCGACCTCGGGATCGGGCGCCGCCTCGACCGTGGCGATGGCGGCGTTGACCTCCTCCAGGAGCTCCTTGCGCAGAGCCGCGTCCTGCTCCTCGCTCCAGATCCCCTCCTCGATCAGGGATTTCTTGAAGCGCTCGATCGGATCGCGCCGGGCCCATTCCTCCACCTCCTTCGGATCGCGGTAGCGCGTGGGATCGTCGGAGGTGGAATGGGCGCCCATGCGGTAGGTCACGCATTCGACGAGGGTGGGACCACCGCCCTCGCGAGCGCGGTCCACCGCCTCCTTGGCGGCGGCGTAGACGGCACGCGCGTCGTTGCCGTCGACCTGCACGCCGGGGATGCCGTAGGCCACGCCCTTGACCGCGTAGCTCTCGGAGGCGGTCTGGCGAGTCCGGCCAACCGAGATCGCGAAGTGGTTGTTCTGAACCACGAAGACCACCGGCGCCTTGTAGACGCCGGCGAAATTCATCGCGGCGTGGAAGTCCGCGGTCGAAGTCCCGCCGTCGCCCGAGAACGCCATGACCACGGTCGGGTCGCCGCGCAGCTTGGCGGCCAGCGCCGCGCCCACCGCCTGGGGAAGCTGCGTGCCGATGCAGCTCCCCCACGAGACCTGGTTCACGCTCCGCGAGGCAGGATGGCTCGGCATCTGCCGGCCCTTGGTCTCGTCCAGCGAGTTGCCGAAGCACTGCGCCAAGAACGGCACCAGCGGATAACCGCGCAGCAGCATCACCCCCTGCTCGCGCAGCGCAGGGAAGATCCAGTCGGTCGGTTCCAGAGCGTAGGCGGCGCCGAGCGAGGCCGCCTCCTGCCCGGTACAGGCGCCGTAGAAGCCGATCCGGCCCTGGCGCTGCAGCGTGATCATCCGCTCGTCGATGGTGCGCAGGCGGACCATCGCCCGATAGAGGAAGAGAGCCCGCGCTCCTTCCAGCCGGTACTTCTCGGACGCCTTGCGCTCCTTCGCCCGGGTGCGTCTGGCGGCAGTCTTCATCAGGCCATCTCCAGAAGCAGGCGGTCGGGATCCTTCAGCAGATCGATGACGGTGTAGGCGAAATCGGCTCCTTCGGCTCCGTCCACGTTCCGGTGGTCGAAGCCGAAGGAGAGGATGAGCATGTCACGGACGACGATCTCGCCGGTCGCCTCGTCCACCACCGGCCGCTTGCGCATCTTGTGCACGCCCATGATGGCGACCTCGGGGTGGTTGAGGATCGGCGTGGCGAAGAGGCCGCCGGTCTGGCCGAGCGAGGTGATGGTGAAGGTGCCGCCCGAGACGTCCTCGGGATTGAGGCGCCGGTTACGCGCCGCCTCGGAGAGCCGCAGGATCTCGCGCGCGATCTCGCGGAGGCTGAGCCGGTCCGCGTGGTGGACCACCGGCACGACCAGGCCCTCCTCGGTGGCCACCGCGATGCCGATGTTGTACTCGCCGCGAACGACGAGCTCCTGCGCCTCCTCGTCCATCACCGCGTTGCAGCGAGGGTGCTTCTTGAGCGCGGCGACGACGGCCTTCACGAAGAAGGGCAGGTAGGTCAGCTTCTCGCCGGTGCCCTCGAGCTTGCGGTTGAGCCGCTCCCGGAGCTGCACCAGCGCGGTCGCGTCGAATTCCTCGACGAAGTGGTAGTGCGGCGCCCTGTGCTTGGAGCGGACCAGATTCTCGGAGATCTTGCGCCGCAGGCCGCGCAGTGGGATCCGCTGATCGCCGGCGACGGTCTCGATCCGCGGTCCGGGCGGAACCGCCACGGTCGGGGCAGGCTCCATCTTCGTCACGGCCTGGTTCTTCGCCGCCTCCACGAAGGCGAGAAGGTCGGCCTTGAGCACGCGGCCCTGAGGACCCGTGCCGACCACCTGGGAGAGGTCGACGCCCAGCTCGCGTGCCATGCGACGAGTGACGGGCGTGGCCAGGACGCGCTTGCCGTTCGGCGCCGCGGCCGCCGGCGCGGCGGCATTCGCGACCGCGGGAGCAGGAGCCGCAGCGGCGGGCGCCACGGCTGGCATGGCGGCGGGCTCGGTCTTCGGCGCCTCGGGGGCGGCCTCGGCGGCCCCCGCCTCGGTCTCGATGACCAGGAGCGTCCCGCCCACCGGGAAGATGTCGCCCACCTTTCCGTGCCGCTCGATGACCTTGCCGCCCTTGGGGGTGGGAATCGAGACGGTGGCCTTGTCGGTCATGATCTCGACGACCGGCGCATCCTCCTCCACCCGATCGCCGACATCGACCAGCCACTGCACGATCTCCCCTTCGACGACACCCTCACCGATGTCCGGGAGCTTCAACTCGAACCTTGCCATCGCTACGGTCTCCCTCTCTCAGGCGACGAAATCCAGCGTCTCGCGGATGCCCTTCTCGATCCGCGGAGCCCGCGGCAGGTAGTGCTCGTCGAGCGTGTACGGAAACGGCGTATCCCAGCCGGTGATGCGCTTGACCGGTGCCTCCAGATAGACGAAGGCCCGCTCCTGGATCAAGGCGGCGATCTCGGCACCGAGGCCCAGGGTGCGGGCGGCCTCGTGTACGATCACCGCCCGGCCCGTCTTGCGCACCGAGCCGAGGACCGTCTCGATGTCCAGCGGCCAGAGCGTGCGCAGGTCGATGAGCTCGCAGCGGATGCCCTCCTCGGCCAGCCGGTCCACGGCCGCCACGGCCTCGTGCAGCATCGCGCCCCAGGCGATCACCGTGACCGCATCGCCCTCGCGGACGATCGCCGCGCTCTCCAGCGGAACCGTGTAGTCCCCCTCCGGCACCTCGCCCCTGGCCGCGCGATAGATCCGCTTGGGCTCGAGGAAGAGAACCGGATCGTCCTGCCGCAGGGCGGAAAGGAGCAGCCCCTTGGCATCGTAGGGGTTGGAGGGCACCACCACCTTCAGACCGGCGTGGTGGATGAAGACCGACTCGGTGGACTGCGAGTGGTAGAGCCCGCCCTTGATGCCACCGCCATAGGGGGCGCGGATCACCATGGGGCAGGTGTACTGCCCCCCGGAGCGATACCGCATCTTGGCGAGCTCGTTCACGATCTGGTCGTATCCCGAGTAGATGAAATCGAGAAATTGAATCTCGGGGACGGGCCGCATGCCGTACAGCGCCATGCCGATGGCCGTCCCGATGATCCCGGTCTCGCTCAGCGGCGTGTCGATGACGCGGTTTTCTCCGAATTCCTCGTAAAGTCCCGCGGTCGCCCGGAAGACGCCGCCGAATTTCCCGACGTCCTCCCCCAGGATGACCACACGCTCGTCGCGCCGCATCTCAAGGCGCAGCGCGTCGTTTACCGCCTGAACCAGATTCAGAACCGGCATGACCCACTCCTCGGGGCGAAGGCCCGGCTCAGTCGACGGCGACTCCGAAGCTGCTCACCTTCTGCCTTCGCTCGCGCTCGATGAGGCCCGCGAGAAAGAGCTCCGCCGCCTTGTAGGACGAGCGAACGAGCGGCCCCGCCGCCACGTACAGAAATCCCATCTCCTCGGCCCTCGCCTTGAGTTCCGCGAATCGCTCCGGCGGCACGAATTCCTCGACCTCCAGGTGCCAGGGCGAGGGCTGCAGGTACTGACCGAGGGTGAGCACGGAGACGCCGACGTCGCGCAGGTCGCGGAAGGCCTGCACCACCTCCTCCTCCGTCTCCCCCAGGCCGAGCATGATCGAGGACTTGGTGTGGATGTGCGGGTACGTCTTCTTGACGTACTCGAGAACGCCGAGCGACTGACGGTAGCCGGCGCGCCGGTCGCGCACTTTCGGAGTGAGCCGCTCGACGGTCTCGACGTTGTGGGCGATCACCGCGGGGCCGGCCTGCGCCACCCGATCCAGGCAGTCGGTCCGGCCGGAAAAGTCCGGGATCAGCACCTCCAGGATGGTGCTCGGCGCGTGGGTGAGGAGCTCCCGAATGCAGGCGGCGAAATGCGAGGCGCCGCCGTCGGGGAGGTCGTCCCGGTCCACCGAGGTGACCACCAGGTAGCGGAGGTTGAGCCGCGCCACCGCGAGCGCGAGGTTGCGCGGCTCGTCGGGATCCAGAGGCGGAGGGTTCTTCGCGCTCTTGACGTTGCAGAACCGGCAGCCCCGGGTGCAGACGTCCCCCATCACCATGACGGTGGCCGTCCCGCCGCCCCAGCACTCGCCCATGTTGGGGCAGAGGCTCTCCTGGCAGACGGTGTGCAGCTTCAGCTCCTTGAGCGTCTGCCGGACTTTCTCGTAGGTGGGGCCGGAAGGGAGCCGCACCTTGAGCCATTCCGGCTTGGGCTTTCTCCGCCTGCCGTCGCCGGGCGTACCGAGGCGAACCAGATCCTGCGACACCGCGCGCCTCCTCACATGTGTAGCGTATCGCCGGAAACGGCGAACGCCGCCTCCCCCACCGCCTCCGAGAGCGTCGGGTGGGGATGGATGGTCTTGACCAGATCCTCGCTGGTGGCCTCCAGGCGAAGCGCGGCGCAGGCCTCGGCGATCAGGTCGGTCGCGTGCGGCCCGACGATGTGCACGCCGAGGACCTCGTCGTACTTCGCGTCGGCGACGATCTTGACCAGGCCGGTCTCGCCGATGATCCGCGCCTTGCCGTTGGCCGAGAACGGGAACTTGCCCACGCGGACATCGTAGCCCTTTTCGCGCGCCGCGCGCTCGGTCAGCCCCACCGACGCGACCTCCGGCGAGCAGTAGGTGGCCGAGGGGCAGCGATCGTAGCGGACGGGCTCGGGGTTCTTGCCGGCGATGTGGTCGGCCGCCACCGCCGCCTCGTGCTGCGCCAGGTGGGCGAGCATGGGGGTGGGGACGATGTCGCCGATGGCGTAGACGTTGGGGACCTTCGTCCGCATCATCGAGTCGACCGGGATGAAGCCGCGCTCGGTGGTGATGCCGACCGTCTCCAGGCCGATGCCCTCCGTATTGGGCTTGCGCCCGATCGCCGAGAGCAGGATCTCTGCCTCGAGCACCTTCTGCTGCCCGTTCTTGTCGACGATCGTGGCCCGAACGCCGTTGGGCATCCGCTCGATCTTCTCCACCTTCGACTCGAGCAGAAAGTCGATCTTCCGCTTGCGGTAGGCGCGCTCGACTTCCTTCGAGATCTCCTCGTCCTCGTTGGGCAGAAGGTGGGGCAAGAGCTCCACGATGGTCACCTTGCTGCCGAAGGAGGCGAAGACCGAGGCGAATTCCATCCCCACCGCGCCCGCGCCGACCACGATCAGGCTCTTGGGGACGCGGTTCAGCTCGAGGATCTGGTCGGAGTTGAGGACGACCTTGCCGTCGCTCTCCAGTCCCGGGATCTCGCGCACGGAGGAGCCGGTGGCGAGGATCAGGTTCTTGTATTCGATGGTCTGCGTGCTGCCGTCGTCGGCCTTGACCTCGAGCTTGCCCGGGCCCTGCAACCTTCCGAAGCCGTGAACGACGTCGATCTTGTTCTTCTTCATCAGGAAGGAGACGCCGTTCGAGGACTGCTCGACGACCTTCGCCTTGCGAGCCAGCACGGCGGCCATGTCGACCGTGGGCTGGCCCACCTGGACGCCGTGCTCCGCCGCGGTGCGGACGGCGTCGAAGACGGCGGCGGAGTTGAGCAGCGCCTTGGTGGGGATGCAGCCGACCAGCGTGCAGGTGCCGCCCAGCCGCTTCTGCTTCTCGACGATCACGGTCTTCAGCCCCGCCTTGGCGGTGTGCAGGGCCGCGGCATATCCTCCCGGACCGCTTCCCAGGACTGCCACATCGTAGACGGCCAAGTTGCTCCCTCCAGTGAAGTTGGGGTGGGCCGTAGCTAACGCCCCGGCGGGCGGAGCGTCAAGCCTTCCCGGGCACCGCAAACGCCTTCGACCGCATGGCGATTGACAGGACGCCGGGCTCCCTGCTTTGTGGCCGGCCATGGCGTACGAGACCATCGTCATCGGAGCCGGCGTGATCGGAAGCGCCATCGCCCTGCGGCTGGCGCAGGCGGGTCAAAAGACGCTCGTCCTCGAGAAATCGATCCCGGGTGCGGAGGCCTCCTCCGCTGCGGCCGGGATCCTCGGACCGCAAATCGAGGGGAACGGGCCCGACCCCCTGCTCCGGCTCGGTCTCGAGTCGCGCGAGGCCTATCCCGCCTTGGCCGAGGAGTTGCGGGAGCTCTCGGGCGTGGACGTGGGTTTCGAGCGCTGCGGCCTGCTCTCGGTGGCGATGGAAGGCGAGGACCTCGGGCCGTGGGAGACGCGCCTGGCCTGGCAGCGGGAGGCGGGGCTGGAGGTGGAGCGACTCTCGGGCCGCGAGGTGCGGGAGCTCGAGCCCGAGCTTTCCGACCGGGTGACGCTCGCCCTTCTCTTTGCCCGCGAGGGGCGGGTGGACCCGCGCGCGCTGGCGCGCGCCCTGCCCCGCGCCGCCGAGCGTGCCGGTGCGCATTTCCGCTCGGCGCGGGTGCGGCGGATCGCCGTCGAGGGCGGCCGCGCGGTCGGCGTCGACGTGGAGGAAGAGCGGATCTCGGCGGCGAACGTGGTGGTGGCCGCCGGTGCCTGGACGGGTCTCGTGGAGGGCCTTCCGCTTCCCGAGGGGACGATCGAGCCGCTGCGCGGGCAGATGGTCGAACTCGCGCGCGAGGATCTGCGCCTGCGGCGCATCGTCTTCTCCTCGCGCGGCTACGTCGTCCCCCGCGCGCCGGGCGTCGTGGTGGCAGGCTCGACGATGGAGCGAGCCGGCTTTGACAAGCGGGTCACCGCCGAGGGCGCCCTGCGCATCCTCGGGCACGCCGTCGAGACCATCCCCGCGCTCCAGCAGGCCGAGCCGCGCGCGCTATGGGCCGGACTCCGCCCCTTCCCCCGCGACGGCCTGCCGCTCATCGGCGCCACCGAGGTGGAAGGCCTCTACCTCTGCAGCGGCCATCATCGAAACGGGATCCTGCTGACGCCGGTCAGCGCCGCTCTCCTCGCCCGGGCGGTGCTCGAGGGGAAGGAGCCGGCGGAACTGGCGCCCTTTTCCCCCCGGCGGTTTTCGGCGCCCTGAGCGGCCACGAGGCCGGAAAGAGGGCGAGCCAACCGCGTTCCCGCCCGGGGGGCCGGGTGGGGAAAGGCAGAGAAAGGTAGACACACCTCCAACCCGCCCTCCGTGCCGTACTCCTTCGACGAGGCGAGCCTCCGGGAGGGACAGGCGATCGAGTTCGTTCCGCTCGCGCCTTGACTGCATCAGCACCGCGCTGGCTCGGCCAGCGGGAGCTCTCGGTCCGGTCGCCCCTGACCGGACCGAGGGGCACCGAATCGAAAACGAAAACGGCCGCCCGAAGCGCTTCCGGACGGCCGGTCCCGCCATGCGAGCGGCGGCCGAGCAAGGAAGGTCTAATCCGGAACGACGCGACCGATGAGATCGATCAGCTCGGGGATGCTCGGCGGCTTGAGCAGGAAGCCGGCGGCGCCCCGTGCGAGGAGCTCCGCCTCCCGGTCCCGCCCCGCATGCCCGGTCAAGATCACCACGGGCAGCGAGGGCAGGATGCGGCGGATCTCCTCGAGGAGCCAGAGGCCGTCCCGCCCCGGCATCTTGAGGTCGGAGAGGACCAGGTCGAAGGCCTCACCCTCGATCATGGCGAGCGCCTGACCGGCGTCCTCCGCCGTGGCACAGCGATGCCCCTCCTCGACGAGGAGAGTGGCAAGCACCTCCCGGACCGCCGGGTCGTCATCGACGATGAGCAGGTAGCGGCTCTTGATGGAGGTGCGGGAAGGCTCCGTCATTCGGGCTCGCCATGCCGGGGAAGGGCGTTCGTTCGGTTGTCCGGCGGAAGATGACGCACCGGGCGCGGGCCCGCCTGCAGTTCGAGCCGCTTACGCGGTCTTCTTCTCCCGCTCGAAGGAGAGGATGGGCGGCTCGTTCCGCAGGATGACGCCCTCGGTGATCTTGCACTCCTTGATGCCCTCCAAGAAGGGCACCTCGTACATGATGTCGAGCATGGCGTTTTCGAGGATGGAGCGCAGCCCACGGGCACCGGCCTTGCGCTGCATCGCCTCGCGCGCGATGGCCCGCAGCGCCTCCTTGGTGAAGGTGAGCTTCACCCGCTCCAGCTCGAAAAGCTTCTGGTACTGCTTGACGAGGGCGTTCTTGGGCACCGTGAGGATGCTGATCAGGTCCTCTTCGGTCAGGTCACTCAGGGTGGCGATCACCGGCAATCGCCCCACGAACTCCGGGATCATCCCGAACTTGATCAGGTCGTCGGAGGTGACGTGGGCGAGGACCTCGCCGAGCGTGTGATCTTCCGGCCGCTTGCCCGTCTCGGCGCCGAAGCCCAGGCCGCGCACGCCCAGCCTCTGCCGGATGTTGTGCTCCAGGCCGGTGAAGGCACCGCCGCAGATGAAGAGGATGTTGGTCGTGTCGACCTGGACGTACTCCTGCTGGTTGTACTTCTTGCCGCCACGCGGGGTGACGTTGGCGCGGGTGCCCTCGAGGATCTTCAGAAGCGCCTGCTGCACGCCCTCGCCGCCGACGTCGCGGGTGATCGACGGGCCGTCTCCCTTGCGGGCGATCTTGTCGATCTCGTCGATGTAGACGATGCCCTTGGAGGCCTTCTCGACGTCGTAGTCGGCGTTGTGAAGGAGGTTCTGGATGATGTTCTCGACGTCCTCGCCCACGTAGCCGGCCTCGGTGAGGCTGGTCGCGTCGGCGATGGTGAAGGGCACGTCCAGGAAACGGGCGAGCGACTGGGCGAGGAGGGTCTTGCCCGAGCCCGTCGGGCCGATGAGGAGGATGTTGCTCTTCTGCAGCTCGACGTCGTCGGTGGACCGCCCCGGTCGGTTCTGGGAGGGCCGCCGGGAAAAGACCCGCTTGTAGTGGTTGTAGACGGCGACCGCGAGGACCTTCTTGGCGTGCTCCTGGCCGATGACGTAGTCGTCGAGAAAGCGCTTGATCTCCTCCGGCGTCGGGAGGGTCATCTGCGGGCGGCTCTCCTCCCGCTCGTTCTCCTCGGCGATGATGTCGTTGCAGAGCCGAATGCACTCGTCGCAGATGTAGACGGTCGGTCCTGCGATCAGCTTCCGAACCTCCCGCTGCGACTTGCCGCAGAAGGAGCAGGAGAGATTGCCGTGTTGATGGTCCCGGTTCCGGCTCACGTGTGCCTCCGGAGGAATCCCGCTTCCGCGGGCACCTCCCATCCGATCCTATAACAGGCCATGCCCGACCGCTCTTCGATCGTCGCTTCCGCCCGCCTCTTTCACTGAATATAGGTCATCGGAGCATCCCGTCCCATCCCGGGGGGCGCCGTGTGGAAGGGTCCTGGCGGCGGACTCGACCGGGGCGCGCCTCCGTGGCGAGCTCGCCCGGACGCAGCTCAGGCGCCCCCGCTGCGAGCCAGTTCCTCGAGATCCTCGGCCAGGGCCGCCGCCCTCTCCGCGATGGCGCGGGGGATGCGGGACGACCCACCCAGCTCGCGCGCCAGCTTGCGCGCCTGGGCCGCGAAGCGCCTGAGTTCGAGGTCCACCGGCGGGGGCGGCGGCTCGGGCTCGGGAAAGCGACGCGCGAGCTCCCGGCGGATCTCCGACTCGTCCACCGGCCGCTCCCAGAGCGACTCGCGGACCGCCGCGTAGGCCTCGTCGTCGAGCTGGCCCCGCTCCTCCGCCCGGGAAAGGACCTCGATCACCTCGAACGAGGGCGCCCGGTTCAGCCGCTCGCGATCCGAGAGCACTTCCGGCTCCCGCCGGGCGAGAAAGCCGTAGCTTGCCACGAGCTTGCGGGCGGTGGTGCGGCGGATCCTGAGCTCCTTCGAGCAATAGGCCTCGAAGGTGGCGTAGCCCCACTCCTCCCACAGCCCCTCGCTCCGCACCCGCCAGAGGTGCGCCGCCAGCTCGACCCACGAGGCCTTGAACCGCCTCGCGCTCTCCAGGACCTGGGCCCGAAACGCTTCCGAGGCCCGTACCTCCTTCCGCTCCGCGATCATGTTCCCACCATAGCAGGTCGGCCCGACGGGTCCTCTCCTTTCATCCGCCCACCCGGAAGCGAAGGGAGATCACCGGCCGCTGCCCCTCGAAGGAGGGGAAGTTCCAGCGCCGCAGCTCCTCGAGCAGGCAGGCGTGCAGCGGTCCATCTCGGTAGCCCACGCGATCGACCCAGAGCCGCGCGACCTTCCCGTCGTTGCCCACGACGAAGGAGAGGGGAACCTCCCCCCGGAAGGCGGAATCCCGCTGCGCCTGAGCCCGCAGACAGGGGAGGAGGCGATCCCGGCGGGATGCCACCACGCGTTCGATTGCCGCCGCATCGTAGCGCGTCTCGATGCTCAGATCGTCGGTCTCGCGCGCGGCGGGCCCGGGCCTCGAAGCGGGGGCGCCGACCGGCCGCCGCGACACGCCGGTGCGGCCCGGCGTCGAATCGGCGTAGACCTCCTCGTCCTCCTCGGCCGGATCGACCACCCGCACCTCCATGGGCAACGCCTCGATGGTGATGGCCTGCAGCTCGCGGCGGGAAAGCGGGTCCTCGCGCCCCAGAAGCGCCGCGACGCCAGCCACGGCCAGGACCAATCCGGCCACGAGCCCCAGCCAAAGCCGCCTCCGCGCGGAATGGCGTGCGGCCTCCCGCCGCCGCTGTACCGCAACTTCCGCCGCGAGTGCGACGAAAGGCTCCACCGTTCCGATGGGGGCGAAGGGCCCGTGCTCCGGGGCCACGAGCGTCTCCGGTCCGATCTCTCCCGCCCGCAGTCGCTCTTCGAGGTACTCGGCGTCCACCGGGCCGAAGAGCTCGTCGCCCACCTTGAAGACCCAACGCGTCGTCGCTCGCTCCCTCAATCCCGTAGCCCTCCCGCGGCCATTGCCCGGGGGCCCTGCACCCCCGTATGGTGCACGCCGTGAAAAAACGCTGCTACGCCCTCCTCTGCGCCTACGACGGCTCGAATTTCGCCGGCTTCCAGCGACAGCCTCCGCTGCAAACGGTCCAGGGCGTCCTGGAGGATGCCTTGGCCGGCCTGGGGATCCGGACGAGAGTGGAAGGGGCTGGCCGCACCGACCGCGGCGTCCACGCCTGCCGGCACGTGGTCGCCTTCCGCACCGCCGATCCGGTGGACCCCGAGAACCTGCCCGGGCGCCTCCAGCCTCTCCTCCCCACGGGCCTCGCCGTTCTCGGCTGCCGGCTCGTGCCTTGGTCCTTTCACCCACGGTACTCGGCGCGCCAGAAGGTCTACCGCTACCGGGTCACCGTCTCGACGGTGCCGGACGAATGGGCGCAAACCCACGCCTGGGTCCTCCCCGATCCGCGGGGATTCCCGGGCCTCGCGCCTCCCGTCCACCTCGATCGCGCCGCCATCGAGCGCGCGCTCGAACTCTGTACCGGCGTGCACGATTTCGCCCTTCTGGCCCATCCGAGCGCCCGGGGCAAGACCGTGCGACGGCTCTCGGAGGCCTCGCTCCGGATCTTCGAACGAGGCGGCGAGCCCCTCTTCGAGTTCACCTTCCGCAGCCCCGGCTTTCTGCGCCACCAGATCCGCAACCTGGTGGGCATGACCGTCTCCTTCGGTCTGGGGCTGGTGGACGAGGCCGAGGTGCTGCGCCTCCTTTCCGGCGAGGGCGAGCGCTGGCTCGGCGCGCGCGCTCCGGGGCGCGGCCTGACCTTCCTGGAAGCCGAGTACCCACCCGAGCTGGACCCCTTTCCGGCCCCGCAGCCGGTCGGGTAGCGGACGCTCAGTGCACGTAGTCCACGAGGACATCGGAGGAGCCGAAACGGAACTGCAGGCCGATCCCCCCGTCGAAGCCGATGTGGAACGCCTCGCCGAAACCAGCGGCGGCACCGGCGACCGCGTAGAGCCCCAGGAACTCGTTGAGCTCCCGCTGCACGCCGATCCCCATGCGCATGCCCGCCGACCACGAGGGCTGGATGCGCCCGAGAAGTCCCAGGTCGAAGAAGGTCTTCCAGCGCTCGTCGCCTCCGAGAACGCGCAGGAAGAGGTGAGGCGCGATGCGATCGCCCTCCTCCCCCTTGCCGACGCGCAATCCGACGTTGCCCAGGTGCGCCTGGCTGCCCAGCGGGATGCCGAACGCCAGGTCGGCGACGAGGCCGGGCTCCGAGATGCTCTTTTCACCCGCCCGGGCCACGACCAGGTGCTCGTAGGCGAGATTCGCGTGAAGCGCCGGCGCCTCGGCGAGCGCTGCCAGAGGCGATGCGCCGAGCAGAACCGCCAGGACCGACGCCCATCTCGTGCGCTTGGCGTACATCCGGCTTCACCCGTTCATGCGACCGGAGCGGAAGGGCTCCAGGTCCACGGCGACGAAGCGGAACCCCGCCGCCTTCACCCTTTCCTCCACGCGCGCCCGAAGCTCCGCATCGCCAAAGAGCCGGCCCAGCTCCTCCTCGCCGAGCTCCAGCCGCGCCACCTCGCCGTGGTGGCGCACCCTAAGGACGCGAAAGCCGAGGTCCTGCAGCGCCTCCTCGGCGCGCGCAACCTGCTCGAGGCGGTCGACGGTGACCGGTGTTCCGTAGGGGATCCGCGAGGCCAGGCAGGCGAGCTGCGGCTTTTCCCAGGTGGGAAGGCCCAGCTGGCGGGACCACGCGCGGATCTCGGCCTTGGTCAGCCCGGCCTCGAGCAAGGGCGAGACCACCCCACGCTCCAGCCCCGCCCGACGACCGGGCCGGTGATCCCCGAGGTCGTCGGCGTTGAATCCGTCGAGGATCGCCTCCAGACCTCTCTCGTCGGCCACCCTCCGACAGATGGCGTAGAGCTCCGACTTGCAGTGGTAGCAGCGGTCGGGGCCGTTGCGGACGTAATCGGGGTCCGCGAGCTCGGCCGTGGGCACCAGGAGGTGCTCGACCCCGATCTGGCGGGCCAGCCTCTCGGCCGCCTCCCGCTCACGAGGCGCCAGCGAGGGCGAGACCGCCGTCAGCGCCACCACCCGTTCACCCAGCTCCTCGCGCGCGATCTGGAGAACGAGCGTGGAATCCACGCCGCCCGAGAAGGCGACGACCGCGCTGCGCCGAGCGCGCACCACCTCCCGCGCTCTTTCTTTCTTCTCCTCGCTGACCCGAAGGGCCGCGTCCAGTACTCGAAGCAAGGCGAACTCCCGGGGCCCGGTCGGAATCCGGGCCGTCGCCCCTTATACCCTCTTCGAGGCGGACGGTAAGGGGGTCGGAGGGATCGCTCAGGCCAGGGCCGCCGCCGAGGCCGAGGATTTCCGGGACGCCGCCGCGGCGCGGCGCGTCCCCTGCTGACCGCCTTTCTTGGCGGTCGCGCGGGACGCGGGCCTCGCTGCGTTCGTCGCCGCCTTCGTCGAAGCCTTCGTGGCCTTGGATGCGGACCTCGTCGACTTCGACGCGGCCTTCCCCTTCGCCGATTTCGAACTCGGCTTGGCGGCCTTTGCAGCCCGGGGAGCCGACCGGGCCGCCGACTTCGAGGCCTTGGAGACCGATTTCGCCGTGGCCTTGGTCGCGGCTTTCGTCGCCTTGGCGGAGGCCCTGGCGGCCTTCGCGCCCGGCTTCGCCGTGGACGAGGCTTTCGTCGCACGCGAACTCGTCGACTTCGACGCGGCCTTGGTCGCCTT
>QGUN01000014.1 GCA_003242475.1 Pseudomonadota bacterium | reverse complement strand
CACCGCCCCCACCCGCTCCCCGAGCAGCTGCGCCAGCGAGCCGGCCACGATGGCGCCGGCCATGCCGGCGCCGCCGAGGATGCCGAAGATCCGCCGGCTCTCCCGCGGGTCGAAGAGCTCCGAGACGCCGCCCCAGAATCGGATGGAGACCAGGGTGGCGAAGGATTCGCCGTAGACGTAGAGCCCGAGCACCGCCCAGGGCGTGCCGCGGTCCGCGGCCACGGTGAGGCCGCCGAGGGCGATGGAGGCGCCGATGAGCCCGCGGCGCGGGATGCGGCGCGGTTGCCCGCGCCTCTGCAGGAGGACGGCGATCCAGGCGACCAGACCGGTGGCCAGCGCGCTGGCGATGTAGAGCGGCGGCAGAGCCTGCGCGTGAAAGCGCGCCACCACCAGCGCGTTGGAGGCGCTCTTGATCAGCACCACGGCGGCGACGAAGCCGAGGTGGTACGCGCTCGCCAGGGCGGTCCGCCTCCCCTCCCCGGCCCGAAGGCCGAGGACCAGGAAGAGCCGCCTCTGCGCCTCCTTCCCCAGCGTTGCCAGTCGGCTGCGCAGATCCAAGGCCGCCCCGTCCTATCACACCGGGCGCCCGGAGGCGCAGATCAATCGGCGAGCAGCGAAACCGGCCAGGAGAGCTCGCCGTGGGCGATGGCGGAGGAGACGCGGAGGGTCAGCGTCTGGGCCTGTGGGTCGACGAGAGGCTGCCCGCTTTCGTCCCTCAGGGGGAAGCGGACCCGATAGGCCCGGCTGAAAGCCCCCAGGTAGGGATAGAGCGCGCGCACGTTCGGATTCGGATCGACGATCCGCTCGATCGCCACCGGCCGGAGAACCCTCCTGCCGTCGACGAGGAGGTCCAGGCGCCAGATCGAGTTCTCCGCGTCCAGGTCGTTCCAGGCCAGCGTCTCGGTGAAGAAGCCGACGAAAAAGTCCAGAAACGACTCGGCCTCGCGAAGCTCGAGGGCGACGAGCGCGTCGTACTCCGCCTGCGTCATCCGCAAGAGGCTCGCGTAGGCGCGGGAGCGGACCTCCCGAAAGCGCGGGGCCTCCAGGGTGGCAGCCCAGATGAGGCGCCGCTGCAGGCCCTGGTAGAGCGCCTGGTGCCGGGTGAAGCGGTGGAGGACCTGGCGGTACTCGACATCCGTGGGCCGCAGGCCCTCCTCGCCGACCCGGCCCACGGAGCTGCAGCCCGTCAGCGCCGCGGCCAGCAGAGCCAGCAGCGCCCGGCCCTCAATCCTCCTCGCCGAGGAAATCCCGCCGGTCGAAGAGGGAGAAGAGCCGCAAGCCCTTTTCCTCCACGGCCTCCCTGCCCCCCTCCCGGCGATCCACCAGCGCGAAGATCCCGCGAACATCGAGCCCCGCTTCCCGGGCCTTCTCCGCGGCGAAGAGGCCCGAGCCGCCCGTCGTCACCACGTCCTCGACGATGACCACCGGAAGGCCGGGCGGCAACGCGGGGCCCTCGATGAAGCGGCGGGTGCCGTGCCCCTTGGCCTCCTTGCGCACGATGAAGGCCTCCAGAGGCCTCGCCGCCATCCAGCTCGCCATGGAAACCGCGGAGGCGATGGGGTCGGCGCCCAGGGTCAGCCCTCCCACCGCGCGCGCCTCCGGCGCCTCCCGCTGGATGAGGTCGAAGAGAAGCCGACCCACCAGCCAGTGGCCCTCGGCCCGAAGCGTGGTGCGCTTGCAGTCGATGTAGAAATTCGAGGGGCGTCCGGAGGCGAGGATCACCTCGCGCCGCTCGAAGGAGTGGGTTCTCAAGAGTTCCAGCAATCGTTCGCGATCTGGGGCGAGCGAGTCGTTCACGCGATCTCCTTCACCGCGCGGCGGCCGCGCAGGGTGCGAAGCAAACCGGCCTGGAGCGACTGGCAGGCGGCGGCCTCCCGCTCCAGCCTGGAGAGCAATGCTCCCGAAAGGGACTGGCCCGACTGGGCGATCGCCTCGAGCCCCTGGCGGAGCCGTCCCAGGCGCTCGAGGAGGATCTCCGCCACCTCTGCCGGATCGCCGTCCGGCATCCCTCCCAGCGGCTCGGGGACCGGGGGCGTCGCCGGCGGCTTCGCCGGCGCGGCCGTCCCCGAAACCGAGGGCGAGGCCGGCAATGCGGTTCCCGAAGCCTCCTCGTCCAGGGGCCGGGCGTCCTCGTCCTCGACGCTGCGATCCGGCGGCGGCTCTCCCCGCAGCAGAGCCTCGAGGTCCTCGATCCGCTCCTCGGCCTTCTGGATCGCCCGCGAGACGAGCTCCTGCAGCGCGGGCGTCATCCAGTCCCGGCGCCGGTAGAGCTCCTCGATGGCGCGCAGCTCCTCCACCTCGAGCGGGCGGTTGTCGAGGGCATCGGCCGCGGCGAGGACCGCCGCGTCCTGCTCGGAGAGGTCGGTGTGGACGCGGGCGAGGACCCGCTTTCGCAAGAGCATGCGCAGCGCCGCCACCCGCCGAAAGCCGGTGACGAGCTGGTAGCGGCCCTCGCGCAGCCGGACCTCCACCGGAAAGAGCTGTCCGACCTGGGCGATGGACTGCGCCAGCGAGGAGACGTCGCCCACCTCGCGGAGGCGGAAGGTCTCGTCGTCTTCCAGCTCGTCCAGCGGAAGGTGGACGAGTTCGCGGGGCAGAAGGGGCGGAGCCATGGCGGGCGCATCCTACGCGATCCGCGTCCCGCATTCACGCCTCACCCGCCCCACCCGGGGGCAGCCACCGTGCTCACACCTGGACGCGGCCACGGCCGCGCCTGCTTCGCCCGGCGCTGCATTTCGTCGACGTCCCCCACCGCCTCGCCACCAGCTCCTACGTCGCGTCGGCGCGGACGACCTGCCCGCCCAGGCGTTCGAGGATCCAGTCGCGGACCGCGTCGAGAGCCGCCTCTCGCACCTCGGGGATCTCGTTGAAGACCTCGTGCAGCGCACCTTCGTACCGAAGCAGCCGGCGGTCTTCCGAACCGAGCCGCGCGAAGAATTCCTCGGTCGCCCGCGGGTCGGCCACCGGATCGGCCGTGGGCAAGAGGACGAGCAGGGGCACGCGGATCTCGGCCGCCCGGGCGAGGACCTCCTCTTGTGCGGCGTTGGCCGCGAAGTACCAGCCCGCGGTCGTGGTGGTGAAGCAGAGCGGGTCGGCTTTCACTCGCGCGAGCCGCTCCGCATCCCGCGTCAGCATCTCGTGGCGAAGCCCGCTGGGGATACGCAGGCGTGGCGCGATCCGGGCGAGCACCCGTCCCAGGACCAGCTTCCACCTGGATGGCGAAAAACCCAGCCGCAGATAGGGAGCCGACAGGATCGCCCCCTCGAAGGCGCCGTCCCGGAGCAGGAGGCGCAAGACCAGCAGCCCTCCCATCGAGTGCCCGAGGAGGAAGACCCGGTCCGAGGCCTCCCTCGCCATGGCGACCACGCGCTCGAGATCGGAGAGGTAGTCGTCGAAGCCGGTCGCATGGCCGCGTGCCCCCTCCGAGAGGCCGTGCCCTCGCAGATCCGCGAGATAGCAGGAAAGGCCGGCGTCACCGAGCCGCCGGACGAGTTCGAGGTAGCGGCCCGCGTGCTCGCCGTAGCCGTGGACGACGACCACCGCCGCCCTCGCCCCTTGCACGGCGTGCGCTTGCCAGTGAATCCGGGGCACGCCTTCGAAAAAGCCCTCCTCCATCTCGGCCTCAGCGCAACCTCGACCGCGCGTGCAGGAGGCGCTTTTCGATGATTCCCGCGAGACGGAGGTCCGGATCCCGCTCCAGAAGCTGTAGCGCCTTCTGCCAGGTGGCGACCGCCTCCTCGAAGCGACCGGCGCGGAAGTGAAGCTCGGCCAGGTGGTGGAGAATCTCGGGGTCCTCGGGCCGCATCTGCGCCGCGCGCAGTAGGTAAGGCTCGGCCGCCGCCAGGTCGCCAAGCTGCAGTTCGCACCAGCCGAGCGAGTCGAGGTAGGCGGGCTCGTCCGGGCGAAGCTCGACCGCGCGCAGGAGCATCTGCCGCGCCTCCTCCAGCCGCAGCCCGTGGTCGGCGAGGACGTAGCCGACGAAGTTCAGCGCCACCGGGTCCTCGGGATTGGTCTCCAGGATCCGCGAGACCACCTCCACCGCGCCTTCCGGATCGCCGGCCCGCTCGCGCGCCACGGCCAGCGCGTAGAGATGGGCCTCCGAGGAGTCGGCCTCCACCAGCCTCTCGAGCAGCCGGATCGCCTCTCCGTGCTGGCCGGTATCCTGCAGCGCCGTCGCCAGCGCCAGGATCACCGTGGGATTCCCCTCCAGACGACGCGCTTCCTTCCGAAGCCGAGACACCGCCTCGTAGCTGCGCCGGGCCCGGCGGTACACGTCCGGGACGAAGCGGAGCACCTCCACGTGGGCCTCCTCGTCCAGCAGGCGCTCCGAGGTGGCGAGAGCCAGATCCAGGATGCGCAGGGCCTCCTCCCACTCCCCGAGCAGGGAGAGGCAATTGGCCCACCGGGCGCGGGAGAGCGGGTAGAGGCTGCCGGCGTTGGCCGGCACCCGCCGGTAGGCGTCCAGAGCGGCGCGGAAGTCGCCGCGGCGCTCCAGGACCAGGCCCTGGAAGTAGAAGATCCGCGGGTCGGAAGGCGCGATCCCCTTCGCTTCCTCGAGGACTTCCAGGGCTCGCTCGGGCTTTTCCGCCATGTCCAGGTCGAGCGCGGTCCTCAACCGCACGCCCACCGGGTCGGGATGGGTGCCGAAGAGCTGCCGGAGGAAGGCGCGGGCCGAGCCCTCGTCGCCCTGCCTCAACGCGATCCGCGCCGAGCCGAGGAGCGCCGTCGGATCGGAAGGGTCGCGAACGAGGACCCGACCGTAGAGCCGCGCCGCCTCCTCGAGCCGACCGGCCCGTTCCTCCTGCACCGCGAGCTCGAGGACCGCCGGCAGGTGGGAGGGTTCCAGCTCGACCGCCCGCTGCAAGAACCGGTTCTCCCAGTCGGCCCGCCCGTTCTCCTTGGCCAACACCGCGAGGATACGGAAGGCCTTGCCCTCGCCCGGCCGGCGCTCGGCGAGACGGTTGGCCAGCTTCTCCGCCTCCTCGTACCGCCCTTCCTCCGCCAGAAGGCCGATGCGCGCGAGATACGCCTCCTCGAACTCGGGATCGGCCTCGATGGCGCGAGCGAAGGCGACCGCCGCCTCGGCATGCCGCCCCTCCGTTCGCAGAACGAAGCCGTAGAGCAGATGCGCTGGCGCGTAGTCGGGATGATCCGCGTTCAGGCGCTCCAGGGTGGCGAGGGCCCGCGCCCGGTCGTGGGTCTTGAACTGCAGGCGCGCCAGATGAAAGCGGATGTCCGGCGAGGATTCGTCGTAGACCAGGGCCTGACGGAGGTGGACCAGTGCCGCCGCCACGTCGCCGTGGGCCTCGGCGCGCCGCGCCTCGAGGTAGTGGAGGTAAGCGCGATGGCTGGAATATCCGGGATCGCCCTGGGCGGTCGACTGCGCGTGGGCGATCGCCTCCGCGTCGGCGACCGGACGAGCCGCCCCAGGGCGCTCCTGGGCCACACCCCCCAGGGGCAGGACCAGCAGCGCCAGCCATGCCAGTCGCGCGAGCACGTCACCCGCCTGTGGTCGTCTCTACCTCGCCGTCGCCCGCCTACCCTTTTCCAGTCCAAGCAGCTGGAGGATCGAGGCCACGAGGTCGTCGGGGTTGTACGGCTTGACGAAATGGGCGTCGAACCCCGCCTTGGCCACGCGCGCCTCGGTCTCCGGATCCGCCATCGCCGTGCAGGCGATCACCGGGATCGTGGCGGTATCGTCGCGGGAACGCAAGAGCTCCAGGGCACCGAAACCGTCCAGCCCGGGCATGCGCAGGTCCAGGACGACCACGTCCGGTCGCGCCACGCCCACGAGCAAGCCCGCCTCGAAGCCGTTGGATGCCAGCGCGACCTCGAAACCTTCCCCTTCCAGGAGGGTTTTCAAAAACTCGCGCTCGTCCTCGTCGTCGTCCACCGCCAGGACCCGAACCCTCTCCCCCACGGGCCCCGCCAGCTCCTTGGGGATCGGCATCTCGTAGCGCCGCAGGAAGGCGATCAGGTCCTCACGGGCGATGCGCCGATGCCCTCCGGGCGTCTTGTGCGCCTTGAGACGATTGGCCTTGATCCAGTTGACGACCGTCGGCAGCGAGACGCCCAAAAGCCGGCTCGCCTCGAAGGTGGTGAAATATTTTGGGTATTTGGGGGGCATGGTCGCCATCCTACCTCCTCGACGCTCCAGCCTAGTTGTGAAACCTCAAATAGGTCAAGACACTGAAACATGGGATCCGGGCGTCGGCCGAGGCTTTCGCGCCAAAAGCAACGTTTCCTGATTCCCGGCCGGGCCGAGGATCGGCGAGTCGACCGTGCCCACCACCTCCAGCCCGAGGTCGCGGCAGGCCCGGGCCACCCGCTCCACCGCTTCTCGCCGTTTCTCCGGATCGCGGACCACGCCGCCCTTGCCCACGTCCTCGGGACGGAGCTCGAACTGTGGCTTGACCAGCATGACGAGCTGGCCCCCCTCGGCGACCAGCTCGCGCGCGGCGGGGAGAACCAGGGTGAGCGAAATGAAGGATAGGTCCATCACCGCCAGGTCGAAGGGCTCGGCGCCCAGCGACTCCAGGGTGACGTATCGGGCGTTCGTTCGCTCGAAGACGTGAACGCGGGGGTCGCGGCGCAAGCGCTCGTGGATCTGGCCGTAGCCGACGTCCACGGCCCAGACGGCCTCGGCGCCCCGCTGCAGGAGGAGATCGGTAAAGCCCCCCGTGGACGCCCCGAGGTCGACGCAGCGCATCCCCCGCGGATCGATGCCGAAGGTGTCGAGCGCCTTCTCCAGCTTGAGAGCGCCGCGGCTGACGTAGGGGATACCGCGGCCGCGGATGCGGAGGGGCGCGTCGACCGGGACGAGTTCACCGGCCTTCTCCACCCGCCGGTCCCCGACGAGGACCTCGCCGGCCATGATCAGAGCCTGCGCGCGGGCACGCGTCTCCGCCAGCCCGCGCTGGACGAGGAGCCGGTCGATCCTCTCCCGCTCTTGCCCCATCTCCCCCTCAGTGAACGGAGGAGCGCAGGTCCTTCCTCTCGCCGAGCAGGGAGCGGACCGCCTCCGCGATCCCCTCGGGAGCGATGCCGAAGCGCGCGCGCTGCTTGGCCGCGTCCCCGTGCGGGACGAAGGCGTCCGGCAGGCCGATGCGCCGGACGGGGACGAGGATGCCGCGGTCCTGCAGAAGCTCCAGCACGGCGCTGCCGAAGCCGCCCTGCAGGCAGCCCTCCTCCACCGTCACCACCCTTCCCGTCTGCGAGGCGAGGTCGCAGATCAGCTCCTCGTCGAGCGGTTTGACGAAGCGGGGATCGACCACGACGACGCGAATCCCCTCGTCGGCAAGGGTGCGGGCCGCCTCCACCGCATGCGCCAGCGTCGTTCCCAGCGCCAGCACCACCGCGTCCGGCTGCGGCCCGCCAGGGTGGACGATCCTGCCCTTCCCCACCTCGAGAACCTTCGGCTCCGAGATCGGCGTGCCGGTCGCCTGGCCGCGCGGATAGCGGAGGGAGGCGGGGCCGTCGAGCGCGAGCGCCGTCTCCAGCATGTTGCGCAGCTCCTGCTCGTCGGAGGGCGCCATCACCACCAGGTTGGGGATGCAGCGGAGGTAGGCGAGGTCGAAGGCGCCCTGGTGTGTCTTCCCGTCCGAGCCGACCAAGCCTGCCCGATCGAGGGCGAAGGTCACCGGAAGCTTCTGCAGCGCCACGTCGTGGATGATCTGGTCGTAGGAGCGCTGCAGGAAGGTCGAGTAGATGGCGACGATGGGGCGGAGCCCCTCGCAAGCCAGGCCGGCGGCGAAGGTGACCGCGTGCTGCTCGGCGATCCCCACGTCGTAGACGCGGTCCGGAAAGCGATCGCGAACCTTGACCAGACCCGTGCCCTCGAGCATGGCGGCCGTGATCGCCACCACGTTGGCGTCGCGGGCCATCCGCTCTGCCACCGCGTCGGCGAAGAACTCGGTGTAGCTGGGCACCGCGGGCTTCTTGCCCACCGGCCGCCCGGTGGCGATCTCGAAATTGGCCAGGCCGTGCCCGCGCGTGCGCAGGTCGCTTTCGGCAGGCGCGTAGCCCTTGCCCTTCGTCGTCCGCGCGTGGATGAGCATCGGCCCGTCCAGGGCCTCCGCGGCCTGGCGCAGCGTGCGGACGAGCGAGATCACGTCGTGGCCGTCCACCGGTCCAACGTAGCGGAAGCCCAGTCCCTCGAAGAGGATCCCTGGCGTGAGAAGAGCCTTGGAGGAGTCGATGGCGCGGCGGATCCCCTCGATGGCGGAATCGCCGTGCGGCAGGCCGTGAAGGACCTCCTTCACCCAGCGGCGCCAGCGGTTGAAGGTCTGCGTGGCGAATTTCTTCGAGAACCATTCCGAGAGCGCGCCCACGTTGGGGCTGATCGACATCTCGTTGTCGTTGAGAATGACGATCAGGTCGCGCTCCAGGTAGCCGGCGTGGTTGAGCCCCTCGAAGGCGATTCCGCCGGTCAGACCGCCGTCGCCGACCAGCGCCACCACCTTCCCCACCTCGGACTTGAGGTGCTTGCCCTGGGCCATGCCCAGTGCCGCGGAGATGGCGGTGGAGGCGTGGCCGACGCCGAAGGCGTCGTGAACCGATTCGGCGCGTTCCGGAAAGCCCGCCAGGCCTCCCTCCTCGCGAATGGTTCGAAACTGCTCGCGCCGCCCCGTGAGCAGCTTGTGGGCGTAGGCCTGGTGGCCCACGTCGAAGACGATCCGGTCGCGCGGGCTGTCGAAGACGTAGTGCATCGCCACCACGAGTTCGACCGCGCCGAGCGACGCGCCGAGATGGGCGCCTTTCCCGCTCGCGCAGACCGCGATGATCTCCTCGCGGATCTCGGCGCAAAGCGCCGGAAGGTCGGTTTCCCGGAGCTTCTTCAGGTCCTCGGGGCCGTCGATCCTCGATAGCAGCGACATCTTGCCTCCCTCAACCGTCCCGGCTCGGGTCCGTACACCAAATGCCGCGGAAAGGCGAGCGATACGGGCCCTCGACCGCGCAACCGATGAACCGCCTGCCCGGCGCGTCTACTCCCCATCCCGCGAGCCCCGCCCAGGGCGGACGGGGCGAGTCCGCGAGACCGAAAACGCGTCGCACCCCGAACGGAGGCTCGCTCGGGCGGATGACCACGAGCCGACCGTTGCACCTCGCCTGCCCCGTCTCGCCGCGGCGCCCCACGCCCAGAGAGCCGGCTGCACGACCCGACCTGCTGCGGCGGGGGACCCGCAGCGACCGACGGATTCGCTGCCCCACGTGCCCACAGGCACGCGTGCATCGCTCGCCGCCGCACATGCCGATCTCGCCTTCCGCCTTCGCTGCCTCGCGACGAACGATTCCCACGACAGGTACCAGGGGCCGTTGCAGGAACCAGCCCACTGCGGCGAGGGATGGGGAGCTGCGACCGGCGTGCTCGCTCCTCGCTCCTCGACGTGACGACGGCCACGACTTCGTCGCTCGTCGCTGCACGAGCGAAGGCTTGCCGAAGCGAGCAACGAGAAGCCGGCAGGCGCGAAGCGCCTCGCCTCTCGCGCCGCCGCCTCGCGACGGTCGGTTACGACAACGGGCTCCTAGGATGCCCTCTCCACCACGTAGGCCGCGAGCGCGCGCAGCGCATCCGCTTCCTCGCCCATGCCCTCGAGGGCTGCGATCGCCCGCATCTGCGCCTCGCGCGCCAGCTGCCGCGCCCGTTCGAGCCCGACCAGCGCCGGGTAGGTCGGCTTTCCCTTGGCCTGGTCGCCACCCGTGCGCTTGCCCATCTTCGCCGGGTCGCCGACCACGTCGAGGATGTCGTCGGCGATCTGGAAGGCGAGTCCCAGCGCCTCGCCGTAGGCGCAGAGGGCCGCGACTCGTTCGGCGGCCGCGCCAGCCGCGACCGCCCCGCCCTCGAGCGAAGCGCGAAGGAGAGCCCCGGTCTTGCGACGGTGGACCTCCTCCACCTCCGCGAGGTCCGGGCGGCCCGCCATCAGCAGGTCGAGCTGCTGCCCACCGACCATTCCCGCCGCCCCGGCCGCCCGGGCGAGGATGCCCACCAGGCGGGCGCGCTCGGGCTCGTCCCCATCCGCGAGGAGGGCGAAGGCCTCGGTCAGAAGGGCGTCGCCCGCGAGGATGGCCGTGGCCTCGCCGAAGAGGACGTGGCAGGTCGGCCGCCCCCGCCGCAGGTCGTCGTCGTCCATCGCGGGGAGGTCGTCGTGGACGAGCGAGTAGGTGTGCACGCACTCGAGGGCGACGGCGAAGTCCATGACCAGGTCCTGTCGTTCGGACGGCCCGCCGCAGGCTTCGAATGCGGCCAGCGAAAGGATCGGCCGGATCCGCTTGCCGCCTCCCAGGAGGCTGTATTCCATGGCCTCGAGCAGATGGGCGGGAACGCTCTCCTTCCACGCGCGGACCTGCGCCGCGAGCGCCTCTTCCACCCTACGCTTGCGCTCCGCCAGAAAGGCTTCGAGTTCCGGGCTCAAAATGGGAGGTCCTCGTCGTCGGCTCCCTGCCGCGGCGGCAGGGGCTCCGTTCGTCCATCCTGGAGCAGCAATTCCACTCGCCGTTCGGCACGGTCGAGCTGCCGCTCCGCCGCGCGGGCGATCCGCATCCCCGTCTCGAAGGCCTGCAGGCTCTCTTCGAGGGGCAGCTCGCCGCTCTCCAGGCGCTGCACCACCTCGTCGAGTTTCTCGACGAGCTTTTCGTAGGGCAGCGAGTCCCAGTCGATCTCCACCCTGTCCTTCTCCACGCCTTCCTCCTGAACTCTCCCTACCCGGCCCATCGGCTCGCACCCCGTGCCGTTCTCAGCGGGGCTCTCGTCGTCGGCTCGACCGGCTCTCCACCGGTTCCTCCTCGGCCGCGGGGAGCGATGCCCCGGTGCCTCGTCGCATGGTTTCACCTCCCCGGCCCCGTCCTCGTACCGCCGATGCCGGGGGCTTGGCTGCCGGCGCCGGATGCCTCCTTCGGTCCCCGCCTTCCCCGGGCTTGCGCGGGGCCGCGGGCCCCACGACCTCCACCTCCAGGGCCCCCTGGCCAAGCTCCAGGTGCAGCCTCGCTTTCGGCCCCACTTCCGCCGCCGAGCGGACCACGCGGCCGTCCTCGGCGAAGGCGATGGCGTAGCCTCGCGCCAGTACGCCCAGCGGCGAGAGGGCCTCCAGGCGAGCCCTGCGCGCGCCGAACTCCTGGCGAAGCTCGGCGGTGAGGCCCATCCCGGCGCGGCGGAGACGTTCGAGGAGCCGCGAAAACTCCGCCTGCTGTTCGCGACCGATGGCGGAGCCCGCACGCAAGAGCCGCTGCCGAAGCTCGAACCAGCGCCGGCGCTGCTTCTCGAGCCTCGCCCCCGGGCTGGCCTGCTCGAGCCGCCGCACCCGCGCCTGCAGCTCGCGCCGGAGGCGCATCGCGCGTCGCGCGATCGCATCGACGGCTCTCTGCCTTCGCCCATCGAGCGCCAGCCGCTCCCGCGAGAGCCGGTGCCGCGGGTCCGCGAGCCGGCCGAAAAGCCGAGCCAGCAGCGCCTGCCTCCGCTCCAGCGCCCGCAACGTCGCCCGGTGCAGGCGAGCCTGCTGGACCGCCAGGCGCTCCCGGAGCTCCGCCTCCACCGGCGCGAGGATCTCCGCCGCCGCCGTGGGCGTCGGCGCCCGCACGTCCGCCACGAAATCGGCGATGGTGAAGTCGACCTCGTGCCCGACCGCCGAGACAACCGGCGTCCGCGCGGCCGCGATCGCGCGGGCGACGACCTCCTCGTTGAAGGCCCAGAGGTCCTCGATCGACCCGCCGCCGCGCGTGACCACGATCACGTCCACCTGCCCCTGGTCCAGGCGACGGATCCCCTCCGCGATCTCCTGCGCCGCGCCCTCCCCCTGCACGCGCGACGGCGCGATCAGCACCTGGGCGCGCGGAAAGCGCCGGTGCAGCACGTGGAGGAAGTCCCGGATCGCCGCGCCGGTCGGGCTCGTCACCACCCCGACGCGCAGGGGAAGGAAAGGCAGCGGCCTCTTGCGCGCAGGATCGAAGAGGCCCTCGGCGGCGAGCTTCGCCTTGAGCTGCTCGAAGGCGAGCGCCAGCGCCCCCGCCCCCACCGGCTCGAGCGCGTCGCAGACGATCTGCGCGTCGCCGCCGGCCTCGTAGAAGGTCACCCGGCCCCGCGCGATCACCTCCTGGCCATCCTCCGGACGGAAGCGAAGCAGCCGCGCCTGGGCCCGGAAGAGGACGGCCCGGATCTGCGCCCCTTCGTCCTTGAGGCAGAAGTAGAGATGCCCCGAGGTGGGTCGGCGAAGGTTGGAGATCTCCCCGCGCACGTGGACCGAGCCGATCTCGCCTTCCAGCGTTCCTCGAATGCAGCGCGCCAGCTCGCCGACCGTGAAGATGCGGGGGCTCGGCAGCTCGGCCGGCGTCACCTCTTGCCCCGGCTCCCACGCCTGCACGGGCGCCTGCGCCGTCTCCCGCGCCCTCCCCCGTGCCGGATCCGGCGTCGTCACGGCGGGTACACCGGCCTCGCCGGATTCCACCGGTCGACCGAAGAGATCGAGCTGGGATCTGCGCGCCAAGGAAGCCTCCGCCCGAAAGATTGACTCCGTATAACCGAGGACTCCGACAAAGTCTCGACACCCGACGCGCCGAAAGCTCGGCGTGGCGGGCGAGGCGAGACAGTGCTTCATGCCGGGCCGCTCCGGCCCGGCCTCCGTGTCGCAGGGCAAGGCCGTGCCACTCGGCCGCCAAGGACGCGTCCGCGCGCGGGCGACCGCCGGCAGATCGGCTCGCCGAGGAGTGCCCCACCAGCGTGTGGAAGGCGTGCCGGACGGGCGCCGAGAAGCCGACGGAATCGGGAACTCGACGGGCGCAGGGAAAGCCGACGAGCATCCCCCTGCTCTCCCGTCCGCCCTCGCCCTGGCAACGACCCGATGGAAGATCCGTCGCGTCGGAATCAGGGAGGGACGATTCGCAAGGGAGCGCCGGCCGGCGTCACGGTCTCGAGCTCCCGCTGAAGGGAGCGAGCCTCCTCGAGGTGGTGCTCCAGCACGGGAACCATCCGCCGCGCCCACTCGCGGAGCTCGGGGTCGCTCGCCGTCCTCGCGCGCTCCTCGAACATCTCCAGGGCGCTGGCGTGGTTCGCCACCATCGCGCCGATGTACTCCCGATCGAAGTCCTCCCCCTCGAGCCGGGCGAGGTGCTCGGTCAGCCGCTCGCCTGCCTCGTCGGGACGTTTGGCCAGCTCGACACCGTTCTTCTCGGCGAGCCGCTGGAGTTCCTGGTTGGCCCGGCGATGCGCTTGCACCATCTCCTCGCCGTAGTCGCGAACCCTGTCGTTCACCGCCCGCTCCGAGGCCATCTCTCCGGCGGCGATCTCGGCCAGGTTCATCTGGCTCGCCCAGAGCATGAAGTAGTCGTCGGAATCACCGGCCACCCGCCCGGCACCGGGCGTCGAGGCGCAGCCCGAACCGAGCGCTCCCACGCAGAGGAGCCACCAGGCCAACCGTCCCCTCATCGCCTTTCCCCCTCGCGGGGCGCCGCCCCGCGCGTCCAGCGTAGACAAGCTCGGTCGGCAGCGCCGGTGCTCCGGTACCCGTTGCCAGCCCGATCGGAAGGCCCCGCGGCACACCAACGCCCGTGCTAGGCTCACGCACGTGCGTCGCTTCACCATCGTCGTACACGGGGGCGCAGGCGCGCTTGCCTCCGAGGAGCGCGGACGAGCCGCCGCGGCCGGCTGCCTCGAGGCCGCGCGAATCGGCCACCGCATCCTCGCCGAAGGGGGATCCGCGCTGGAGGCCGTCCAGGCCGCCTGTGTCGCGCTCGAGGACAACCCCCTCTTCAATGCCGGAACGGGCTCCTGCCTGAACGAGGAGGGCCGCATCGAGATGGACGCGGCCATCATGGAAGGCACCTCCCGCCGCGCCGGCGGGGTGGCGGTCATCACCGGCGTCAGGAATCCCATCCTCGTCGCCCGGCGGGTCCTGGACCGTGGCCGGCACGTCCTCCTCGCCGGCGAGGGAGCCGAGCGCTTTGCCCGTGCGGAGGGATTCGCCCCCTATCCGCCCTCCCTCCTGCTGACCGAGGCTGCCCTGGACCGGTGGCGGCGCGAGCGCGAGGGAA
The DNA here is from genome assembly GCA_003242475.1 of Pseudomonadota bacterium. Taxonomy (GTDB): domain Bacteria; phylum Myxococcota; class Myxococcia; order Myxococcales; family Vulgatibacteraceae; genus ZC4RG40. Next base: position 33,920 of record QGUN01000014.1, on the reverse strand, counting down.
CGCTCCCCCCGCGCCCGGGAACGGTGGGCGCGGTGGCCATCGACCGAGAGGGTCGGGTGGCCGCAGCCACCTCCACCGGCGGCACCAGCGGAAAGGCGCCGGGACGGGTGGGCGATTCGCCCATCCCCGGAGCGGGGCTCTACGCCGACGATGCCGCCGGCGCCGTCTCGGCCACCGGCCACGGCGAAACGATCCTCCGCGCCGTCCTCTCCCGCTACGTCTGCGACCGGATGGCCGCCGGCCTTCCGGCGCAGCAGGCCGTGGAGGAAGGGATCCGCGAGCTCGGTCGGCTGGGTGGCGAGGGAGGCGCGATCGCGGTGGACCCCGCGGGCCGCGCGGGCATCGCCTCGAATACGCCCTTCATGAGCTGGGCCGTGATCGAGGCGGATGGAAGGGAATCCTCGGGGCATCGCTGCCGCATCCCCTGAGCGCCCGTCGTTCATGGCCGGCCCGCCCTTTCGAGCCACCTCTTCGCCCGGGCGTGGAGCGGGTCGTCGGCCTCGGTGAGGAGAACGACGAGTTCGAGCCTCTCCCGCGCTCGGGAGGGTTCGCGCTCCAGCAGCGAATAGCCCTCCACGAAGAGGCTCTCCGCCCGCTTTCGCAGCGCCTCGAGCCGAGCCCGCGCGGGCTGAAGGTCCGGGCGCGCCTCCAGGGCGAGTCGGAGGTGGGTCGCCGCGGCCGCCAGCCGCCCCACGGCGAGCGCTTCCTCCGCCACCTCCACCGCCGCATCGGCCAGCCGCCGTCGAACCTCGGCCTCGAGCCCTCCGGAGATCCGGGCGGCTCGCAACCGCTCCTGAGCCTCCCGGAGCAGGGCGACGCGCGCGGCCGCCGGCCCCGAGGCGGCTCGAGCGAGGAGCGCCTCGATCTCCGCGCGTCCCGCGTCTTCTCCCCGCGAATGGACCGCCGGCCGACGCTCCCGCTGCGTCTTCGCGCTCTTGGCTCTCGCCTCGGCGTGAGAAGCGGGCCCGTCTCCGCCCGCCACTTCACCGCCCGTCCGAGGCGCCCCGGAGGGCGCCGCAAACCGCTTTTCCGGCAGTTGCGCGTTCGAATCCGCCGTGGCCGCCTCGACCGGACGGGCCTCGACCGCATCGCCCTCCCCTTCCGCCGACGGCGCGTCCCGCCCGGGGTGCGCTTCCTTCAGCCGCCGCAGGTACCGCCACGGCTCCTCGCTTCGAGGGTCGAGCTCCGCCGCCAGGCGGAGCAGTCGCCCCGCCTCTTCCCGATCGCCCGTGCGCCAGGCTTCGAGGCCTTGGTCGAAGAGCTGGCGAGCCTCGCGTGGCCGCTCGGCCGCCTCGTCGTTCGCCGGTCGCGCGGAAGGCACCAGAAGCCTTCCCGCGATCGCGGCCGCGAGGACGGCCGCCATCACGAGAGCAAGGACGAGGGCGAGCTTTCGCGCCCGCACTCGGCTCGGCAGGCTCGGAATGCGACCGCCCCGCATCATGTCCAGCGCCTGCTGGACCACGCCGCCCCCCCTCTCCAACCCGCCGCGCCGCACCTCGAGCACCGTCCGCCCCACGGCGATCCTCGCCCCCTCGCCGACCCCTCCTCGCGAACGGCGAACTCCGTCCACCCTCGTGCCGTTCTTGGTGCCCTCGTCGAAGAACCGGATCTCCTCCGGTCCGGCTTCCAGGCGGAGGTGGACGCGGGAGACCGCGTCGTCGCCGAGGCGGATGGTGCAACCCTCGCCGCGGCCCAGCGATGCCGGGCCCGCGGGCAGCTCGAACTCCCGCCCTGCGTCGGGCCCCTCTCGAACGACGAGCTTCCATCGCGAAGCGGCCGCGCCGAGGTCGCGGGTGAGGGTTTCCGCGTCGATCCAGCTCGGCGCGCGCTCCACGGCCAGGGTGGCGTCGAGGTCCAGAGCGCGATCGCTCGAGGTCTCGCCCGTCATCGATTCCCTCCCGGTTCGAGTCGTTCGACGAGGTCGAGGGCCCGGCCGTGGCAGGGATGCTCGGGCCCCGGGAAGGCCCGGAGCATGCGCCGCGCCAGCTCCAGCGCCCGGTCTTCGCGCCCGTAGGCCACGCTCTGGACCACGGAGAAGCGCAGCCTGCGGCACTCCCGGTCGAGCTCTGCCTCCGCCTCCTCGAAGAGAGCGATGGCGGTGGCGTAGAGCTCCGGCCGCGGCTCCAGGCCTTCGAGCAAGGAGCGCGCCCGCCGAAAGTCGAGCCAGGCCTCGAAGAGGTTGCGGGGATCGATCGCCCGCCGTTCCAGGGCCTCCCGGCCCTGGTTCAACCACTGCCGGGCGCGCTCGAGACAGGTCTCGCGGTCGCAGAGGGGGCGCGGTTCCTCTTCGACTTCCAGGTCGGCCACGAACCAGGCGCCCTCCCCCTCCGCTTCCAGGGCGAGGAGGTTCTCGTCCTCGCGCATGACCTGCCGAGGCAGGCGCAGGCTCACCGCTCCGCTGTCCTCCGGCGCCCATCGCGCCACCTCGACGTCGTTGACCCGCAGGACAAGACCGCCGGGCGGCGCCTCGATCTCCGCGCGCAGCCAGACCAGGCTCTCCTCCAGCGACCGGCGCGGCCTCCACGCGATCTCCAGGCGTTCGCCGACCTCCAGGTCCACCGCACCGCGGCCGACGACGAGTCCGCGAACCGAAGCCTCGTCCAGACGCGCGCTCGTCGGAGTGGCGCGGGCATCCTCGCCCGAGGGGAAGAGAAGCCAGGCGAAGAGGACGGCGGCGCCGACCGCCGCGCCGATGCGGGCCCGCAGGGGCAGCGCCCTCGCCATGCCCCCAAGCCGCTCGCACGCCGTCCGGGCCCTGGGCGCCCACGCCGAGACGATCGCCGCACCGGCCGGCGATCCCCCGCCGGTGGGCGGGATCTCTTCGAGGACGAGGGTGGTCGAGCCGATCGCCAGCCGCTGGCCGGGAATCCATACCACTCGCTTCGCGAGCGGATCTCCCTCGAGGAGGCTGCCGTTTCGCGAGCCGAGGTCCTCGACGGCCACCGCCTCCCTCGAGACCTGCACGCGCAGGTGCTGGCGCGAGGCGGCTGGATCGTCGAGGACGATGTCGGAGGCGGCCGAGCGCCCGACGACGAGGCTCCCCTCGCGCAGGTCGACGAAGCGCTCCGCATCCGCCGTGGCGATCCGCAATCGGAATCGTCCCATCGCCTCACCCCCGAAGCAGCGTTAGGGCGATCGGCGCGAAAAGCACCACGAAGACGGCAGGGAAGATGAAGGCGACCAGGGGAAGGAGCATCTTCACCGGCGCCTGCGCCGCCTTCTTCTCGGCGAGGAGAAAGCGCTCCTGCAGGATCTGCTCGGCCAGGAGGCGGAGGCTTTCGGCCAGCGGTGCCCCCATTCGATCCGCCTGGAGGACGACCGCGACCATTCGCGACAGCTCCGGCGATCCGGTGCGCACGGCGAGGTCGGCGAAGACCTCCCGCTTCGGACGAGCGAGCCTGAGCTCGCGCAGCGCGTGGACCAGCTCGTCGCGCAAGGCTCCCGGCCGTAGGCGCTCCGATACGCGCGCCAGCGCGCCGAGCAGGTCGGTGCCCGATTCGAGGGCGAGGGCGAAAAGATCGAGGACGAAAGGAAGCTCGCGGGCGATGGCTTCCTTTCTCGCCCTGCCTTTCTCGACGAGCCAGAACCAGGGCGCCGCCGCGCCGATGGAGAGCGCGACCGGAAGCGCGGGCGAGGCGAGACCGGCGGCGGCGCCGATCGACGCCACGAGGGCGAGGACGAGCAGAGCCGCGGTGGCGGCGAAGAGGCGCCGCTCGTCGAGGAGTGGGGGCCGCCCGGCCTCGTCGAGCCGACGACGCATCGCCTGGCGAAGCTGCGCCGGGCAGCGACTTTCGAGCGTGGCGACGAGCGCCCCGAGCCGCTCCCTCCATGCGAGCGAGCGCTGCCCCAGGCGCGCGAAAAGGACGTGGGCGAGAAGGAAGGAGCCGAGAGCGACGGCGAGGGCGGCGACCAGGCTCTTCATACCCAACCCTCCTCAAACCCGGATGGAGACGATCCGCCGGATCGCCCAGAGCCCCAGGGCCTCCATCAGACCGACGGCGGCGCAGAGTCCGAGGCCGACGGGCGTCTGCAGCACGGGATCGACGAGGTCGGGCCGCTGCCACGCCATGGCGAAGAAGAGGAGGAGCGGGAGAGCGGCGATCACCCAGGCCTGCATGCGCCCTTGCGCGGTGAGGGCGCGGATCTTGCCCTTCAGGCGCATGCGCTCTCGCGCGGCGCCGGCGATCCGATCGAGGACGCGGGAGAGCTGCCCACCCGAGCGCCGCGCCACCGCGACGGAGACGACGAGGAGGTCGAGGTCCTCCGAACGTGCGCGCTGGGCGAAGAGGTCCAGGGCCTCGTCGAGCGAACGACCGAGGCGGCACTGACGAACGACCACGGCCAGCTCGCGGCGAAGGGGCTGGGGCGCCTCCTCGGCGAGCTGCTCGAAGGCCCGCTGCAGGGAATGCCCGGCGCGTAGAGCCGCACCGACCGTGGAGAGGCCGTCGGCGAGCTGGGCCTCGAGAGCCGCTCGCCATCGCTCGCGACGACGTCGGAGGAGCATGGGGACGAGTGCGGCCCCACCTGTCCAGACCGCCAGGGCGAAGGCGAGACCGCCGAGGGCGAGCCCGAAGACGCCGAGGATCGCACCGACGACGATGCCGGCGACGAGCGCGGTCCTCCCCTCGATCTCGAGGAGGAGCTCGCCGACTTCGGCGGTATCGCGAAGGTCGTAGCGCTCGCGCAGCCGTGCGGCGGCCTGCCGGAGGATCTGCGCGAGCAGCAGTCCGAGGAGAAATGCGGAGAGGGTGGCCAGGAGGACGGAGAGCATCATGGTTTCACTCCCCGAGACCGGCGGTGCGATTGCCGCGGATGACCTGTACCGTCTCGCGTCGCATGCGCTCCAGTGCGCGCGAGCGCTCGCCGGTGAGAAGGGTCTGGACCGTGGCGCGTCCGCGGTCGTGGTCGAGGTCCACCTCGTCGGGGTGTCGGAGGACCAGGGTGATGTTTCCGAGCTCCTGGGCGAGGACGAGGAGTTCGGCTTCCTCCGGGAGCACGAGGAGCGAGACCTCCGAATATCCCCGCCCCCAACTGCTGTCCCGATCGGAGGCGCGCCCTGTGGCGAGCACGACGACGTTGTGCAGGAGCGTCACGGTCACCATCTCCTGACTTCCGGGATCGCGAAAGGTCGCGAGGACGTCGACGTGATCGTTGGGCTGGATGAAGCCGCCGACCGAGCTTCGCTCCGTGACGTTCACGGTGACGGCGCGGGTGCGACGGAGGATGCGCTCGGAGAGTCTGCCCTCGTCCGGCGCGGAGCGGAAATGCGACCAGAGGATGGGATCGCCTTGGCGCAGCGGAACCAGTACGCGCTGTCCGACGATGGTATCGGCGTGCGCGGGGCGGACCATGGAATCGGAGACGAATCGCGCCGGCATCTCGGCGGCGACGACCTGACGCGCGCGGATCGGCTCGCCCTCCTCCACGTCCTCGGCAGCGACGAGGATCTCGACGAGCTCCCATTCCTTGCGGGCGCGCTGCTCGCGTGCGCGCAGCGATCCGTGCATCCATAGCCCCGCGGCGAGGGCCAGAAGCGCAGCGGCGACGAGCGTCGGCCTGAAGCTCATGGCAACCCCTCCCCTCTCGGCAAGGAAATTCGAAACACGGCGATCCCGTCTCCTGCGCGGGCGAGGCGCGGCCCGTCGTTCGACCATCCCGTCGCGCTCACCCAACCGCCGTCGTTGGAAATGGAGACATGAAACGTGCCCGGTGCGCCGAAGTCATCGCCCTGCGGCACGGACACACCCTCGGGGAGGAGCCGGAAGCGCTGCGGCTCGGCTCGCAGCCATCTCGAGCGGTAGGGGCCCGGAAGGCGCCGCGCATCGAGGGCGGCGACGACGGCATCGGCGCTCTCGCCCCGAGCGAGCCGCTCCTCGATTTCCTCCGCGATCGCGAGGGCTCGCCGCGCCAGCCAGCCGTCCTCCTCTGGCAGCTCTCTTCTCACGCCCCAAGGCACGAGAGCGAAAGCGACGAGGGCGGCGAGGCCGGCAGGCGGCATCCTCCGATCGAGGACGGCGTCCAGGACGCTCCAGCCCAGGATGACGAGCACGGCCAGCGACAGCAGCGCCGGCAAGAGAAGCGGTTCGGGTGAAAAGACGTATCGCGTCCGACTCAGCGGCAGAAGTCGCTCGAGGGTGGGGATCGCCTTGGCCAGACAGGCGCTCCCCAGGAGCAGCGTCATCAGAAACTTCGGCCACCGCAGGGGTCGACGCGGCGAAGCTCGACCGGCTCTCCCTTTGCCCGCCATACCGCCCCCCGTCCTATCGGCTCCAGTGCCCTCGGGGCATCGGTCGATCGTCCGATGTCGCGACGGGTGTCGTCCGAAACCGGTTCGGGGCCCTTCGTGCCGTTTCATGACGCTTGCTTGGCCGCGCGACGTTTCGATACGCTGCCCGACATGGAACCCATCTCCTTCGAGACCCACCCCTCCCGCTACCGTCACTGGAAGCTGGAGCTGGACGGGGAGCTCGCCTTCCTCTGGCTCGACACGCAGGAGGACGGAGGGCTTCGCCCGGGCTACCTGCTCAAGCTGAATTCCTACGACCTTCTCGTGGACATCGAGCTCGCCGACGCCCTGCAGCGGCTCCGCTTCGGCCACCCCGAGGTTCGCGCGCTGGTGATCGGCTCGAAGAAGGAAAAGGTGCTCTCCGCCGGCGCAAACATTTTCATGCTGGGTTCGAGCACGCACGGCTTCAAGGTGAATTTCTGCAAATTCACCAACGAGACGCGGCTGGCCCTCGAGGAGATGAGCGCGGAGTCGGGGATCCGCAGCGTCTGCGCGGCGAGCGGCACCACGGCCGGTGGCGGCTACGAGCTCGCCCTCGCCTGCGATCGGATCATCCTCGCCGACGACGGCAACTCGGCGGTCTCCCTCCCCGAGGTTCCCCTCCTCGGCGTGCTGCCGGGGACGGGTGGGCTGACCCGGGTGGTGGACAAGCGCAAGGTTCGGCGGGATCTCGCCGACTTCTTCTCCACCACCGCGGAGGGCGTGAAAGGAAAGCGCGCGGTGGAATGGGGCCTGGTGGACGAGACGGTGCCGCTCTCCACCTTCTTTGCGCGGGTGCGCGAGGTCGCCCAGGAGCTGGCCCGGCAAAGCGATCGGCCCCTCGGTGAGAAGGGGATCGAGCTCTTGCCGCTCGAGCCGCGCCGGACCGAGGATGCGATCGAATACCGCTACGTAACGTTGCGACTCGACCGTGCGCGGCGGGTGGCGGACCTCGTGGTCCGCGCGCCGGATGCACCGCAGCCCGAGGATCCCGCGGGATTCCTGGCCGCGGGCTCGGACGCCTGGGCGATCCGCGCCTTTCGCGAACTCGACGACGCGCTGCTGCAGCTCCGTTTCAACGAGGTGGAGATCGGCGTGGTCACCGTGCGCACGGAAGGCGACGGCGACGCCGTGATCCGGGTGGACGAGGCCCTGGAGCGCCACCGCGACCACTGGCTGGTGCGGGAGATCCGGCTCCTCCAGAAGCGCGTGCTCAAGCGGATGGATCTGACGGCGAAGACCTTCTACGCCCTGGTCGAGCCCGGCTCGGCCTTCTACGGCTCGCTATACGAGCTCGCGCTGGCGTCGGATCGCATCTACATGCTCGACGACCCCGAGCGACCGGTGCACGTCCGCCTCTCCGTGGCGAACCGGGGGAGGCTCCCCACCAGCTCGGGGATCACGCGGCTCGAGGCGCGCTTCTACGGGCGGCCCCAGGCGCTCGAGCGGGCGCTGGCGCAGGAAGGCCCCATCGACCCGAGGGAGGCGCTCGATCTGGGGCTGGTGACCTTCGCGCCGGACGACCTCGACTGGGAGGACGAGGTGCGACTGGCGATCGAAGAGCGCGCCTCCCTCAGCCCCGATGCGCTGACGGGAATGGAAGCCAATCTTCGCTTCGTCGGGCCCGAAACGATGGAGACGAAGATCTTCGGGCGCCTCTCCGCCTGGCAGAACTGGATTTTCACCCGGCCCAACGCCACCGGGGAGCGCGGCGCGCTCACCCTCTACGGCAAGGCCGGCGAGCGGCCTGTCTTCGATTGGGTGCGAACCTGAGGAGGCATCGATGAGCCGAGTAGCCCTGGACGAGAAGATCCCCAACAACGTCAACCTTTCCTCGGACAAGCGCCTCCAGCGCGCGCTCGAGCACTGGCAGCCCGCCTTCCTCAAGTGGTGGCAGGAGATGGGGCCGGTCGGCTTCCAGGCGCACGAGGTCTACCTGCGGACGGCGGTCTCGGTGGACCCCCAGGGCTGGGCCCAGTTCGGTTACGTGCGGATGCCGGAGTACCGTTGGGGCATCTTCCTCGCCGATCCGGTCAAGGACCGCACCATCGGCTTCGGCGACGATTTCGGCAAGCCGGTCTGGCAGGAGGTGCCCGGCGAGCATCGCAACGCGCTGCGGCGGCTGATCGTCACCCAGGGCGATACCGAGCCCGCCTCGGTGGAGCAGCAGCGGCACCTCGGCCACACCTGCCCCTCGCTCTACGACCTGCGCAACCTCTTTCAGGTGAACGTCGAGGAGGGGCGGCACCTGTGGGCGATGGTCTACCTGCTGCACTCCTACTTCGGCCGGGACGGGCGCGAGGAAGCGGAGGCGCTGCTGGAGCGCCGCTCGGGTGACGCGGACAAGCCTCGGATCCTGAGCACCTTCAACGAGCCCTGTGACGACTGGCTCTCCTTCTACATGTTCACCACCTTCACCGACCGCGACGGCAAGTACCAGCTGCTGGCACTCGCCGAGTCGAGCTTCGATCCCCTCTCGCGAAGCTGCCGATTCATGCTCACCGAGGAGGCACACCACATGTTCGTGGGCGAGACGGGCGTGGGGCGGATCCTCCAGCGCGCCGCGGAGCTTCTGCGGGAGGGCAAGGATCCGCGCCAGGAGGGAGCCATCGACGTTCCCATGGTCCAGCGCTACCTCAACTTCTGGTTCACGCTTTCGCTGGACCTCTTCGGCGGCGAGATCTCCACCAACGCGGCGCACTTCTTCGCCGCGGGTCTCAAGGGCCGCGCGCACGAGAAGAACTACGAGGATCACGTGGCCAAGGACGGGGTCTACGTGATGGAGGTTCCCGAAGACGGCCGCCTGGTGGAAAAGGAGATTCCGCTGCGCTCGGCGATGAACGAGGTGCTCCGCGACTCGTACGTGCAGGACTGCGAGAAGGTGGTGCAGCGGTGGAACAAGCACCTGGAGGGAACGGGCTACCAGCTCACTCTTCCCTCCCGGCGCTTCCACCGGCGGCAAGGGGCGTATGCGGGCCACTACTTCGACCCGCAGGGCCGCCTCATCACCCAGGAGGAGTTCGAAAGGCAGCGGGACGAGTGGCTGCCGAGCGAGGCGGACAAGGCCTACCTGCGCTCCATCATGCATCGGCCCGTCTTCACGCCAGGGCACTTCGCCAACTGGATCGCACCTCCGCCCCGCGGCATCGACGGCAAGCCGATCGACTTCGAGTACGTCCGCTACAACGAGGCCTGAAGGCGAGCCCGTTCGGGCGACGGGCCCCGGAAACCTGCATCGGTCGCTCGCCGCCCCGGCATACGTTCGGGGCGGCGTTGCCGCAACCGTTCCTAGCTGCGCAGCTCCCCGTCGACCTCGCGCAAGATCTCCTGGAGGAACTCGCCCTTCTCCAGGATCCCCTTGCGCACGAGGATCCGCACCAGGGCCTCGACCGCCCGATACGCCGGATCGGTCGCAGCGAAGAGGTCGGTGCCGTTCTCTCGCCGGCTCGCCTCGGCGGCTTTTGCCTCGCTGGCGGGCGGAGCCGGCGCGGGATCGAAGCGTACCGGCGGCTCGGCGGCGGGCTCCACGGCAAAGGGATCGGCGAAGCGCAGGACCTCGCCGCCTCCCGCACCCCTCGGATCGAAGGGGTCGGCATCCCCGCCGCCGTAGTGGCGCTCGATGGCCCGGTGGATCTCCCCTTCCGGTGCCACGGCGGCCTCCACGCGCAGGCCGGTCAGGAAGCGGAGGTCGTCGATCGCCTCCAGGTCGGCGGGATCCGCCATGGCGACGTGGAGGAAGGGGCCGCGCTCGTCGCGGCGGATCGCCAGGGGAAAGAGGCGGTGCCGGCGACAGATCTCGGCCGGAACCTTGCTGAGCACGGCCGGCGAGATGGTCTGCGAGGCGAGATCGACCTCGGGCACGCCAAGCTGGCGCGAGAGCGCCCGCACCACCGCGCGCTCGGTGGCGAAGCCCATGGAAACGAGGATCTTGCCCAGCTTCCCGCCCCACCTTCGCTGATGACCGAGGGCCGCGTTGAGCTGCAGGTTGTCGATGACGCGGTCGGCGAGGAGGATCTCGCCGAGTCTGGGTGCGGCTGCGTACATCAGCTCCCTCCCTCTTCCTCGAGCCGCTCCACCCGGGCGCCGGGCGGGGGACGAAGGCGAAAGAGCGAATCGTCGGTTTCCACGTTCCAGGCCGGATCGCCGAGACGAATCCGAACCGTCGTCCCGGATCGGCGCTCATGCAATTCCAGGGCCGCGGGGAGAGGCAGGTCGGGCTCGACGATCCGGTGCTCGAGCGCGCGCACGTCCACCGCAGGGCGGCCCCGAGTCTCCACCGATATCAACCTCAGATCACGGGTCCCAACCCGAACGCGCTGCCGAATCGAACCGCGGCGAAGGTCGAGACGATACACGCCTTCGGGCTCCACTTCCAGCCGCACCTCGTCTCCCTCGAGAAGAGGTGGCTGGCCCAGCAGGAGGGCGACGAGCTCTTCCGGCCCCAGCTCGACCGGGAGGAAGCGGCCCAGCAATCGGGCCGAGGCCAAACCCGCGTAGAAGACATTCTCGCCCGGCTCGAAGAAGACGAACTCCTCCCCGTCGGTGGCGAAGGTCCCGCGCGGATTTCCCAGAAAATCGGCGGTCTCGAGGTAGGCGCAGCCGGGCTTGGCGACCTCGAGGGCGATGCGCAGGCTCCCACTCCCTTCGGGCGATTCGACGCTGAGCCGGCCTTCCGAGCGCAGGCTCTGCACGCGCGCATAGCGCTCCTGCAGCACGTCGAGGATGACGTGGGGGTCGTGGATGGGGCCGCGGGGGCCGTAGTCGATGCGGTGGGCGCAGCCCGTCAGGGTGAAGCAGGCCAAAAGGAGCCGGAAAAATCGCCGCGGTGTCATCGTGGGCGGATGCTACTATGAATCGGCTCAGCCGGCCTCGCGGGAATCCGGGCCGCCGGCGGCTCGTTGGCCAGCCGATGGAGGAATCCGTTGGACATCGCTGATCTCTGGTCCTTCGCCTCCCACGGCGGCTACTCGATGGCCGTCATCCTTTTGCTCTCGCTGGCAGCCGCGGCGGTGGGCATCGAGCGCGCGCTGGCGCTCTGGGGCGTGGGCGAGCAGACCCGCCATCTCTCGGAGGCGGTGGTCAAGGCGCTCTACCGCGGGAACCTCGCCGAGGCGCGCGCCGCCTGCGAGCGCTCCGACACCCCCTTCGCGAGCCTCCTGCTCGCGGCCTTCTCGCGCCACGGCAAGGCCCCGCCGGAGCGGATCGCGGCCGCGGTGGAGCGGGAACGCACCCAGGTCGGGATGAAGCTTCGGGCGCGGCTCTGGATCCTCGGGACGATCGGCGCCACCGCCCCCTTCGTCGGCCTCTTCGGCACGGTGGTGGGGATCATGCGGGCCTTCGAGGACCTGGCCGCCCACCCCGGTGGAGGCTTCGCGGTGGTGGCGTCGGGAATCTCCGAGGCGCTCGTCGCCACCGCGGCGGGGATCGCCGTCGCGCTGGAGGCGGTGGGGCTCTACAACTACTTCTCCTCCCCGGGCTCCGCCCTGCTGCTCTCGCCCCAGGGGAGCGCGGAGGAGGTCCTGGAACTCCTCGGGATGGAAAGCCCGGTCGAGCGAAAGGAGGCCGTTTGATGGGCGGTGGGGGTTTCGACGAGGAGGGCCGCGTCTTCTCCGAGATCAACATCACCCCGCTCACCGACGTCTTCCTCGTCTTGCTCATCATCTTCATGGTGGGCGCTTCGATGGCGGTGGACGCCGCCACGGGGCGTGCGGAAACGGCCACCGGGGTGGAGGTGGAGCTTCCCCGCGGCGCGGCGCGCGAAATCCGCCCGGGCGAGATCACGGCGGCGGTCTTCGTCCTCGCCGACGGCCGGGTGGTCCTGGAAGGCGAGCAGACTTCCGACGACGTACTGGTCGACCGCCTGGCCGGGCTTCTGCAGCGCACCGGTTCGAAAACCCTGGTGGTCCAGGCGGATCAGGGCGCCAGCCACGGCCGGGTGGTGCGGGTGATGGAGGCCGCCAAGGAAGCCGGCTTCGAGCATCTGGCCCTGGCCACCCGCGGCGACTAGGAACCTGTTGCGGCAATCCGCCCGTCGTGGCGACGGATGGGGCCGCAACCGGCATGGCCGCTCCTCGCTGTGCGAGATGGCCGCGGCCGTCCGACGAGCTGCGCCTTTCCCAGTCGTGGTGACGAGGCGCGGTTCGGTCTCGGGACGACTCGGCCTCAGTGCGAGAGCGGAAGGTCGAGGACGTGGACGAGTCCGGGGCCGGCGGCGGCCACCCGCAAGGCGGCGTTGGCCACGACCCAGCCCAGAGCCTCCTCCGGTACGCCGCCGGGCATTACGAGCCGAAGAGGCGGATCGCCCTCCACCCGAATCTCGTCGCGGGGATCGGCTCCGGCGCGCAGCTCCACCTCGAGCCGGACGAGCTGCCGCCCCTCCGCGAGGCCGAGAGCGACCTGGGAGAGACCGAGCACGCGCCCGCGCTCGAGCCTCTCGCCATCCACCTCGACCGGCTCGTCGGCGAGGATCGGGTCCACCGATTCCTCGACCTCGTCGAGCTCCAGGCCCAGGCTCTCTGCCAGAAGCCCGCAGGCCTCCGAGAGACCGGGTTGGCCCACCCTCCCTTGGTCGACGCCGCGGTCGAATTCCTCGGCGCTCAGGCCCAGCCCGGCTCGGCGCGCCAGGGAAGGCCTTCCGCGCAGGTCGACGACGCGAAGCGCCTCCACCCGCCGGATTCGGCCGCAGGCCTGGGCCAGCGTTCCGGCGAGCCGGTCGAAGAGGAAGCCCGCGACCAGCCCGACGCCGACCACCGCCACCCCGCGGCTCGCCGCTGCCTCGTCGATGCGCTCGGCGAACTCCGGATCGACGAACTCGGGCAAGACGAGCTCCTCGCAGACGCCGACCACGGAGAGGCCGGCGGAGACGGCGGCGAAGAGATCCCGCTCGATCTCCTCCAGCGAGCGGCCGCGCGCCAGGACGGCGACGCCGCCTCGCATGCGGCGGAAGGCGTCCTGCGGTCGCGCATCGACCCGGAGGCCTTCCGGTGCCTCGGGCAAGAGCGAGCGGAGCGGCCGGCCCGCGAGACTCCGGTCCACGACCGCAACCAACTGGATCCCGGGATGAAGTGCGAGCGCGCGGGCGATCCCGCGAGCCTCCTCGTCCAGGCCGACGAGGACCACCGGGACGAGTTCGGAAGAGCGCGGACGTTCGCGTTCGGGGTTCACGCCGCCGCCCTACCCCAGCTCGAAGGGCCTTTCAATAGCGGACGACACCCTCGCCGCGCAGGCGCTTGATCAGGCGGAGGCTGTCGATCTGGCGAAGCGGCGTGATGTGGACGAGCTCCTCGACGTCGCGGATCCCGTCCATGCGATAGAGGAGGTAGCGCTCCGGTGGGGCGAGCGGCATCGCGCGGACGGCCGAGCGATCGACGGTGAGCACGGGCCGGATGCGGTTCTGGAGGAGCTCCGCGCGAAGCTGCGCCAGCAGCCGCTCCTCGGCGGCTTTGCGGAGCGCCCGCGCGTCCTCCACCGGGATCTTTCCCGAGGCGGCCTCGAGGATCTCCAGGGCGCGCTCGGGATCCCCCTCGGCGAGCGCCTCGCGGGCCAGGGCGAGGGCGCTGGATTGGCGGGGCCGCATCTCGTCGGTGGCGGTGGGGAACCACTCGGCCGAGCCCCTCCCCGAGGGTTCGGGCGAAGGGATCGGCGGCGACGACCGTCGCAGCACCTCGCCCTCCTCCGCCAGGGCGACGAGCGAGAGGGAGACGGGGAGCGGCAGTTCGGCGGGCGGCCGCACCGATTCCTGTACGTGGAAGGCAAAGCTGCCCTCGGCCCAGAGGAAGATGCCGAGCGCGGTCTCGCGGAACTTGGTCTCCAGGACCTTTTCCACCACCTCCCGCGGCAGCACCCCCGTCATCGTGAGGATCTTTCCCAGCGGCACGCCCGTTTCCAGGTGCGTCCGGTGCGCCCGGAGGAAATCCGCTTCGGAGAGGTGGCCCGCCTCGATGAGCAAGCGACCGAGGTACTCGCGCGGATCGTTGGAGGTGGCGGAGACCAGTTGCCCCCGCTCGATTCCAAGACGCTTTTCGTCCGCGCCGCGGCGTGCGAAAAGCGCTCCGGTCGCCTTTTTCTCGGCGAGGAGGCGAAAGAGCTCGGCGCAGGAGAGGAAGGCGAAGCTGCCCTGCAGCGCCAGCATGTCCGCATCTTCGTTTCCTCGCGACTTTGTCGCAAGATGCCCACGTGCACGAGGCGGTGGAAAGGATGAAGGTCGAGCTGCTGATCGAGGAGGATTGCGCGCTCTGCGCGCAGGCGCGCGAGGTCCTGGAATCGCTTCGCGACGAACTCGGGCTGGAGATCACCATCACCGACGCCCGGTCGGATTCCTTCCTCCTCGCCCGCCATCGCTACGACCTGCCGGTGATCCGCCTCGACGGCCACGTCCTCTCGCAGCGGACCGCGGATCGCGCGGAGATCGAGCGGCGACTCCGGCACGCCCGCCTCATCGCCGAGAACCGCAGCCAGGCCCTCGCTTCCGCCTTCTCGGGGCGGCGGGTGGTGAAGGTGAGCATGAGCGAGCTCGCGGGCGCCCCGCGCCCGGTCGCGCCGCCGACCGTCTCGCCGCCGACCGGAAACCGGCGCGTGGTGAAGGTCAGCCTGGCGGAGGTCGCCGGCGCCGCGACCGCGGCCGCGCCGGCAGCGCCCCCGCGCCCCGAGAAGGCGGCCAAGAAGCGTCCTCGCGAAAAGCTCCCGCCGCTCGAGGTCCCGCAGCCGGAGGGAGAGGTCCTCCTCGTCGACGACTTTCCCGGGACCGCGACGAAACGCCGGATCGAGCAGATCCCCGGCGTGGAGGAAGTTCGGGTCGGCGCCCTGCCCGGCGTAATCGTCGTCCGCGGCCGGCCGGACGCGATCGCGGCCGCCCGCGAGCGGCTCCCCGCCCCGGCCGCGCCGACTCCGCCCGGACGAGCCCTGGCGCTGGGCCTGGCGGCGGCGGCGGCCGGAATCGCCGTGCCCTGGCTGCCCCCCTCCCCCCTGAGCTGGGTGCTGGCCGTGGCGGCGGCGCTCCTCCCGCTCGCCCTGCGCGAGGCGCGGCAACTTTTGCGCGAGCGTCCGTTGCTGGGCGCCTATCCCTTGGCGGCGAGCGCGGTCGTCCTGATCGCCGCCGCGCAAGGGCACCTCGGATCCGGGTGGGCGGCCGCGCCCGCCGCGATCCACCTGCTCGCCCTCGCCCCGCTCCTCTGGACCCGGCGCAAGGCCCGCGCGCTCCTCGACCTCCCGGTCCAGACGCAGGCCCCGCGGGGGAGGGCGACGCTGGAGGAAGGCGAGGTGGTTCCGGCTGACGGCCGCCTCCTCGCCCCCTGCGTGGTCGACGAGAGCCCGGTCGGCGGAGACGAGGACGCCGAACGCCTCCCCGGGGAGGAGGTGCTGGCCGGCAGCGTCGTCCGGCAGCGGGTGGAGATCGAATTTCTCGGCGGGCCGGGCCGACGCGAACTGGCGCGGAGGCGGCTGGGCATCGCCCTGGCGAACGCCAAGGAGGAAGAGCGCGAGGGGCGGCTGGCCGCCCTCGCCCCCCTGGCGGGACTCGTGGCCGCCGGGATCGCCTGGGCCCTGTACGGTGGCGCCGCCGGCGCGGCGATCCTCGTCGGCTTTCCTGCCCTCGCCCTGGGCCTCGTCCTCCCGCTCGGCCGCGCCGTGGCGCTCTTGCGCGCGCACGCCGACGGCGTGGCCGTGGCCGTCCCCACCGCCCTCGACCGGGCGGGTCGGGTCCGGACGGTGGTCTTCGGCAAGCGCGGCATCCTCGAGCGGGGAGTGCCCGTGGTTCTCGGGGTGCGCGCCCGCAACCACGATCCCTTCCGCCTCCTCGATCTGACCGCCGCCGCCGAAGCGGGAGTCGATCACCCCGTAGCCCGGGCCATCGTTCAGCACGCCCGCGAGCTCGGCCGCGACCTGCCCGAGGCGAAGGTCGAGTCCTGCCAGGAGGGCGCCGGCGTGACGGCGCGGGTGGACGGGGTCGTGGTCCACGTCGGTACCGGCGCGTATCTGGCGCGAAGCGGAGTCGACGTCACCACGCTCACGGGCCTGGCCAACGAGATGGCGCAGCGGGGGAGCACGCCCGTTCTCGTCGCCGTCGACCGCGTGGCAGCGGGGGCCATCGAGGTCGGCGCCTCTCCCGCCGACAGTGCGCGGCAAGCTCTCGGCTCGCTGGAGCTCGCCGAGGTCCGCCTGCACCTGGCCACCTCGGACCACGGGCAGCGGGCCCGCTGGTTGGCCGTTGCCCTCGGTCTGGATCCGGCGCAGGCCTCGGGCGATCTCTCCGAGGAGAGCGAGGCCCGACTTCTGGGCGAGCTCGACCGGCCCGTCCTGGTGGTCGCGGGCGCCAACCACCTCTCTCGCTGCTCCGAGGCGGACCTGGTCGTCTGCGCCGAGGGAGATGCCCGCGCCCATTCCTTCCCCGCGCACCTTTCCCGTCCCGATCCCCGGGCGATCGCTTCCATGGTCCGTACCGGTCGAGCCTGGCGACGGGCGCGGCGTGCGGGCCTCGCCATCGCCGGTCTGGCTGCCCTCGGCGCCCTGGGCCTCGGTATGGCGGGAAAGCTGGGGATCCCGCTGGCGACGACGCTCGCTGCGCTGGGCAGCCTCCTCTCGACGGCTGCCGTCCTCCTCCCCTGGATTCGACTGCGCTGAAGGCTTTGGCGAAGCGGCCCGAAGGCTCTACAATGCCGCCCGATGCGGTATCGGGTCGTTCGCCATCTTTTTGTCGTCGCGTTGGTCGCAGCTTTCCCCCGCCTCGGAGCAGCCGATCCCGGGCTCGACGAGTTCGAGATCGAACTGCTTCGAATCATCAACGCCTACCGCGCCGAAAACGGCCTGGGGTGTCTGACGCCCTCCCCCACCCTCAACGCCGCAGCGGACTACATGAGCCGGGCCATGGGGGAGCAGTTCTTCTTCGATCACCAGGAGCCGCCCTGCGAAGCGACCGGCGATGCCGGTGAGGGACGGGAATGCATCGGGCGGGATCCCTACGAGCGGATCACGGATTTCGGTCACGACCAATGGACGACCGCGGCGGAGAACATCGCCTGCGGCCAGCCCACGCCCCAGGCGGTCTTCCTCGCCTGGAAGAACAGCCCCGGCCACAACGCCAACATGCTTCGGGCGAACATGACCGCCATTGGCATCGGCCGCGTGGAGCTACCCGGCACCTGGTGTCGCATCTACTGGACCAACAATTTCTCGGACTGGATCGACGGCGACTACGACTGCAACGGCAACATCGGCGGCGGTGGAGGCGGAGGCACCGGCGGCACCGGCGGAACCGGCGGCACGGGCGGTTCCGGTGGAGCCGGCGGTGAAGGTGGATCCGGCGGCGAGGGCGGCGCCGGTGGCGTGGGCGGTGCGGCCGGTCCGGTTCGCCCGAAGGTCGGTCCGGGCGCCTTCTGGTCGAAGGTGGATCCGGAAGGCAAAGCCAGCGGCGGCTGCTCCGCCGCCGGCGGAGGCGCTGCGGGCCTCGCGCTCGTCGCCCTGGCCCTCTGGCTACGGAGGCGCTGAGAGCGTCGCCAGCCCTTTCCGAAAAGGAGCGAATGGCAATCGGCCCGTCCGCCTGGACGGGCCTTCGCCGTTTCGGGCCGCCGCGCCGGTTCAGATCCGGTACTCGTCGATGGCCGAGTCCTCGATCCGCGGGTCGATCACGAGCTCGTCCTTGCCGCCCTCCTTCTCCCAGACGACCACGAGCTTTGCGCGATCGCGCCCCTTGCCGTAACGGCCCACGATCCGAGAGATCAGGACCATCTCTTCCCAGGTGGGTTCGCCCTCCACCAGAGCGAGCGGGCCGGGGACGTCCCTGGCCTGCACGAGGTAGCGGCCGTCCGTGTAACGGCGCAGCTGGAAGTTCTCGCCCTCGGTCCGCGAGACGATGAGCTTGACCGCGGGCGAGATCCGGAAATGCCGCCCGGTGGCGAGCAGGGGGATCTCGTCGCGCTCGATGCGGCGTTCGGGGCGATGGTCGAGGATGTCGAAGAACTTCCGGGCGAAGGCCTCGTCGGTCAAGTAGCAGCATCCACCCGCCGGCTGCGGGTATTCCGTCAGTCCGAACTTCTCCGCCAGCGCCATCTGCTCCTTGCGACTGCGGCCGGAGATGGCGAAGAGCTTCTCCCGGTCGATGAGTCCCTCGATCTCCGCCTGGGTCGGCGGCAGCAGCTTGGCCGAGAGCGGCCGCAGCAGCCGCCCCTGCAGCCCCGAATCGCGCTCGATGACCCAGAGCGTGGAGCGGCGCTGGCTCTTGGGGCGCTGCCCGAGGACCTCGCCCGTGAAGACGAAGTCGCCGCCCCACTCCTCCAGGATCTGGCGGGCGCGGACGAACATGTCGATGCGGCAGTCGATGCACGGATTGGCGTTGGCGCCGTAGCCGTACTTCGGGTTGGCGATGACGTCCAGATAGCCCTGGTCGGAGATGTCGATCATCTCGACCTCGATGCCGAGGCGAGCGCCCGCCGCGAGCGCCTCGTTGGGCTTGACCTTGCCGTCCTTGCCGGCGATGCCGCGCCGCCGCTGCGACTCGGTGATGCAGAAGCCCGTGTAGAAGTGGATCGCCCGCACCTCGCAGCCGAGGAGGTCGCGGACGATGAGCAGGGCGAGCGTGGAATCCAGGCCGCCGGAAACGAGGCCCAGTGCCTTTGGCTTCCTCATGGCTTTGCGACCAGACGCACGTAGCAGAGATACCGACCGCCCTCGCGCTCGATGCCGAGAAGCTCGTTCTTCGTGCCCTGGCACCAGACGGGCAGGTCGGCTTCGATGCCGGGATCGGTGGCGATCACGAGAAGGGTCTTACCCGGTCCCTCCTCGCGCGCCGCCTTCGCCGTCTCGATGATCGGGACGGGACAGTAGGTTCCACTGGTGTCGACGACGCGATCCACGTGGGGGCGCATGGGCCCGTTCTCTTACATCGAATACGCTGCGGCCGCATCCCGAATTCCGTCCCTCGATTCGTCCGGCGGGCCGCGCGGACGAGGCGCCCTCGTCCGGACATGCACGGGGAGCCGACGCTCGGGCGGCGCATTCGGCTCGGTACCTTGCACCGGATCGCACCTTTTGCTACGAAATTCGCTTCTTCCGCCCCGCTCTCGCAACGTTTCCGGGAAGAGGGGCGGGGGTCCATCCGTTCGTTGCGAGCACGGAGTCTCAGCGCCGGACCTTTCCGGCCCAACCGGCCCACCGGGTCGATAGACGAGCAGGAGATCTAGATGGCGAAGAACACGGGTTCGATCGCGGTTGCCCTGGTGGTTGGCGCCGCCATCGGCTTTGCTGTCGGTTACAGCGTCAAGCCCAAGGGCAAGGACACCCAGGCACCGAGCGCGCCCGCGGTCGCGCGCCCGGCCGATCGCGCGCCGGCTCGCCCGGCGGCGGACGCCGGGGAAGTGGTCTACTACAACGTCCCCTTCGACGACTTCCAGCCGACCAAGGGCCCGAAGGACGCGAAGGTGACCATCATCGAGGTCTCCGACTTCGAGTGCCCCTTCTGCAACCGGGTCCAGCCGACCGTCAAGCAGATCCTCGAGACCTACAAGAACGACGTGCGGCTGGTCTGGGCCAACAACCCGCTGAGCTTCCACCCGAACGCCATGTCCGCCGCCGAGGCGGCCTACGCCGCGCACGAGCAGGGGAAGTTCTGGGAGATGCACGACAAGCTCTTCGAGAACTTCCGCAGCCTCAACCGGGAGAACTACGAGAAGTGGGCCCAAGAGATCGGCCTCGACATGAAGAAGTTCCGCGAGGCCCTCGACTCGGGCAAGTACCGGGAGCAGATCCAGAAGGAGCAGCGCCTCTACACCTCGCGCGGTGCGCGCGGCACGCCCGCGTTCTTCATCAACGGCCGGCTCGTCTCCGGAGCGCAGCCCTTCGAGAACTTCAAGCGCGTGATCGACGAGGAGCTCAAGCGCGCCGACGAGGAGCTCAAGAAGGGAACCCCGCGTGACAAGCTCTACGCGAAGCTGATCGAGGGCGGCCGCACCGCCCCGGTGGCGCAGCCCGCGGCGCAGCGGCCGGAGGCTCCCTCCAAGCCGGTCTACGTCGACATCCCCGAGAACGCGCCCTCGAAGGGCCCGAAGGACGCGAAGGTCACCATCGTCGCCTTCTCCGACTTCGAGTGCCCCTTCTGCGCGCGCGTCAACCCGACCATCGACCAGATCCTGAAGACCTACGGCAACGACGTGCGCATCGTCTTCCGGCACCTGCCGCTGAGCTTCCACCGCAACGCCAAGTCCGCGGCCGAGGCGGCGATGGCGGCCCACGAGCAGGGCAAGTTCTGGGAGATGCACGACAAGCTCTTCGCCAACCAGCGGCAGCTCTCCCGTGAGAACTACGAGAAGTGGGCCGAGGAGATCGGCCTCGACATGAAGAAGTTCCGGGCCGCGCTCGACTCGGGCAAGTACAGCGACTACGTCGACCGCGACGCCACCGACGCCAACAGGGTGGGCGCTCGCGGCACCCCGGCCTTCTTCATCAACGGTCGCCTCCTCTCCGGTGCGCAGCCCTTCGAGAACTTCAAGCGCGTGATCGACGAGGAGCTCAAGCGCGCCGACGAGGAGCTCAAGAAGGGCACGCCGAAGAGCCAGCTCTACCGCAAGCTGGCGGCGGGCGACTGAGCGCGTCGCAACGCCGACGACTGGGGCGCCGGCTCGGCCGGCGCCCTTTTCGTTTTCGAAGACGAGAGCGGTCGACAGACGACTTGTTTTCACCCGGGCGGTCGGGGGTATGATCGACTCCGTGCGCTGGTTTGGGGTCATCGCCCTGGCGCTCCTCCCGGCTGCGGCCCCTGCCCGGCCGGCAGCCACCCTGGGCGTCGCCGAGCTCTCCTGTAGCAAGGAGATCCCGCGATCGCTCTGCGTGAGGCTCACCGAGCGCCTGGTCGCCGCCCTGGAGGAGCAGGGCTCCCACGCCGTCGTTCGGCAGTCGGAGGCCCGAAAGAAGCAGCGGGCCTGTCGCGAGGACGCCGCTTGCGTGGCCCGCCATCGCACCGCCTTCGACCACATCGTCTCGGGAACGGTTCGGCCCGCGGAAAGCGGCGTGGAGATCTCGCTGCGGCTCCTCGACGCCCGCCGCATGGAGAAGCTGGCGGAATCGTCGGCCGAGGCGCCCTCCGTTCAGGAGAAAGAACTTTTGGCCGGCGTGGACGAAGCAGCGCGGAAGCTGCTGGCCGAGAAGCGCTGAATCGCTTCCTTCGCGCAAGCGAAAAGACCCGGGCCGCCGGCCCGGGTCCTCTCGCTCTGGGTCGCCGCTCGCGCGGTCTCAGGGGGCGAGCTGCTCGCTTCCGGACGCCCGCCCGCCCTTCTGCGCGGTGACGTCGTGGTCGACCTCGAAGAGGCGCAGATAGCGGGTCCTCGCCCAGTCTCCGATGCGGTCCTCGCGCACGTGCTTGGTCCGATCCGCGGAGAGCTTGGCGATCCAGAGCTCCTCACCGTCCTTGAAGGCGGTCAGATGGATCGTCGAAGTGATCGGCGAGGCGGAGGCGGCCTTGGTCGCCAGCCAGACCGCCTCGACCGGCAGGTCCTCGCCCACTTCCCACTTGATGTAGGTCACCACGTGACCGCTGCTCGTATCGACCCGGACCTCGCGGACTTCCTTGCCGAAGGGCAGCGTCTGCAGCGCCTCCCGGACGGCCTTCTCGTTGGAGCGAGCGAGGCCCGCGGGGCCGCCCGCCGCCTCGACGCGGTCGAGGATCGCCTGCAGCTGCGAGCCCTTCATCTTGAAGTTGACCGCAGCGATGCGGTCGATGCGGATGTTCTCCGGCATCTTCAGGACGCGGGGGTCCTGCAGCGCCAGCTGGGTCTCCATGTACTTCTTGAAGTCATCCCGGGAGACCGAGGGCTCCGCGCCCGCGATCGCGGGAAGGAACAGACCGATCGATACGATCCAAGTCCGTAGCAGCCTCAACGTCGTTCTCCTCGGCTTTCGAAAGGTGGGAAAGATTAGCGGTAAGGTGCGCGGGGGGTCAACGACTTCCCCGCCTCGCGCGGTCGACCACATGGAGGGACGGACGAGCCGGCGTTCTATTCTCTCAGGTCGGCTCCCCGATCGCCCGGGGAGCGGCCGGCCGCTCCATCTCCTCCACCGTGAAGGTGCAATTTCGGCCCATGCGCTTGGCGTGGTAGAGCGCCTGATCCGCTCGCTCCAGAAGCTCCTCGCGCGGCACGTGGGGGAAGGAGGCGATCCCCATGCTCATCGTGCAGCGCAGCGGCCCGAGGCTCGTGGCGATCACCGTGCGCTCGACCTCCTGGCGGATCCGCTCGGCCGTCACCTTGCCACCTTCCATGTCGGTATCCGCCAGCACGAGGACGAATTCCTCACCGCCGTAGCGTGCCACCACGTCGGTGCTGCGCGCACCCTTCCGGAGGATGGTGGCCACCTTGCGGAGGATCTCGTCTCCGGTCAGGTGCCCGTAGGTATCGTTGATCGTCTTGAAGTGGTCGATGTCGGCCACGATCACCGACACCGGCCGGCCACTGCGCGCGGCGAGATTCAGCATGTGCTCCAACCGCTCCTCGAGGACGCGGCGGTTGGCCAGGCCGGTAAGCCCGTCCTTGTCCGCCAGGGCCTGGGTCTGCGCATAAAAGCGCGCCCGCTGCAGCGACTGCGCCACCTGGCTGGCCAGTAGCTCCAGGGTCTGCACGTCCACGCTCTGCAGATGCCGTCGCTTCTCGGAGCCGAAGACGAGGGTCCCCAGCACCTCGTTGCCCATCTTCAGCGGCGCCACCTTCAGCGAGCTCACTCCGCGGAGGACCGTGTCCTCGCCGAAGATGCGGACCGAGCGCGGCGGCGGCCGCGTGGGGAGCGTGGCGCGGTGCTTGACCGCCTGGGAGACGAGACAGCTCCCCTCCGGAAAGGTCCGGCCCTGGATCTTTTCCAGCCCGCGCGGACCGAGGATCCGCTCCACCTTGTGGGTTCGTCGCCCCCCTTCCCCCTGTTCCACGGTGGTGACCGCCACCAGATCCTTCTCGCTCTCGGCGAGGATGGCCCGCACCTCCTGGACCGCGGTGTCCAGGACCTCCTCGATCTTCGTGGAGCGGTTGAACTTCTCGATCGCCCGGTAGATGCCCTCGGCCCGCTCGCGATCCTTGCGGATCTGGTTCATCACCCACTCGCTCTCGACCGCGCGGAGAATCTCGCGCGAGCAGGCGAGGAGGAGCTCCTCTTCGGCCTCTTCGAAGGGCAGAGCCTCCAGGCGATCGGCGACCAGCAGGCCGCGGAACTTCCCCTTTCCGTTCGGCTCGGGGGTGCGCTCGTCGCGCAGCGGGACGATGAGGACGCTGCGGATGGGCTCCTTTCCCTCGTACCAGGCGATGCCGCGGATGTCGCCGCAGAGGCGGAAGGGTTCGCGCCGCTTGGCAGCGGCGCCGAGGAGGCCCTCCTTGGCTTCGAAGCGACGCCTAAGGTTCCGCTCGTCGCGGGGCCGCGAGGCGAAGAGCCACAGGCCCTCCTCGTCGTCCGGCTCCATCAGGAATACCGAGACGGCACGCGTCCGCAGCGCCAGCGCGGCCACCTCCAGCGTGTTGGAGACCGCCTCCTCGAGCTCGGCCACGGCGGCGAAGCTCCACAGGGCCTGCTCGTCGGAGAGCGGATCGTCGCCGCGGGCTCCGGCCGAGCTGAGCCGGAGGCGGCGGGCGTCCTCGCGCCGCGCCCGCTCGCGGCGCCGAAGCTCCTGCTTGCCGAGGATGCGCAAGGTGGACGACTCGATCGCCAGCGCGATCTTGGGCAGGAAGGCGAAGGCGGAGAGGAAGAAGGCGCGCGCCGCCAAATGCGGCCACCCCTCCTCCGGCGCCGGGCGCACGAGAAAGAGCGAGGCATCCACGACGATCGCCAGCAGGGTCAGGCCGACCGTCACCCGCGCCGAGGCGGAGGTGTTGAGGAAGGCCAGGAGCAGATAGAGCAGCGGATACAGCGGATTTGCCGCGCGGCCGTAGGGATCGACCACCGCGAAGGCGCCCACGACCAGCAGCGCCCCCACTTCCAGCTCCGCCAGAACCGGGCTTTCGTCCTCGCGTAACCGCCGCTGGATCAGCGCGACCCAGAGGATGGAAGCCACCAGCGCCAGCGAGGCCAGAAGAAGACTGGACCAGAGGGTCAATTCCTCCAGCGAGGCATAGCGCCCGTCCAGCATGGCGGCGTAGACTGCCGCCGCCAGCGCGAGCGGGCCGAACTGGCGCATGCGGCGCCCGATTCTACGGAGGGAGGCCATCCTCGGCCTCCAGGTGGAAGATGACCTCGTCGGGCATCACCAGGCCGAGCTCCTCGCGCGCCACGCGCTCGAGCGCCTCGGGATGCCCCGCGAGGTGGCGGAGCTGGGTCCTGAGCCGCTCGTTGGTCGCCCGCAGCTCCGCGTTCTCCCGGCGCAGGCGCCTGGCGTCCTCGGCGAGGCGAAGAGTGTGCCGGATCCCCTTCGGGTCGAGGGCGACGCCGACCAGAAGGAGGACGACCCCCAGCAGCAAGATCAGCAGGCGGCGCTTGCCCATCCCGAGCTCCTCGGATCCTTGCTACGCGAGCGCGGCTCCGAGGGCAAGATCGGCCGCTGTGGAGGATCCGCTGGCGAGCTCAGGGTCCCCTTGCCCGAACCTCGCGCGCTCGCTGGAGGATGAAGTCGGCATCGGCGAGGCCGGAGAAGGACCACGCGGGACGGCCGGTCGAATCGAGAACCAGCACCGCCGGCAAACGGGGGATGTGGCCGAAGGGACTCCGACCCGAGGCGACCGCCTTCCCCCCCGCGAGGACGGGATACGGTGGCTGCAGCGCCTGCACGTAGGGCGCCACCATCTTTCGCCCTTCCAGGTCGAGCGCGACCGCCACCACCTCGATCCCCTCTGCCCGGCCGCGGTGCGCGGCCTCGGCCACCGCCGGCTCCATGGCCTGACAGAGCACGCACCAGGTGGCGAAGAAGAAGATCACCACCGGATGACCCCGTTGATCCGCGAAGGAATAGGGGACGCCCGTCAGCGCGTGGGGCAACGCGTAGTCGATGGGATCGGGAAGGGATGCCCGGCGGCACCCCGCGAAAGCCGCGAGAAGCGCGGCGGCCAACACCAGGAGTCGGCGACGCACTCTACCATCCTGCGACGGACGGGCGCCGTTGTCGCGGACGATCTTTCGTCCTATTTGGAGCGGCACTCCGGGCAGACGCCGTAGAGCTCCATCTTGTGGTAGGTCATCTCGAAACCGTGCGCCCGGGCCACCTTCTCCTGGAGCGCCTCGATCTCGGGATCCTCGAACTCCTCGATCCTTCCGCACTCCGTGCAGATGAGGTGGTCGTGATGCTCGTCCGAGGCGATCTCGTACCGGGTCTGGCCGTCGCCGAAGTTGCGGGCCTCGGCGAGTCCGCACTCGGTCAGAAGGCGCAGCGTGCGGTAGACGGTCGCCTGCGAGATCTTCGGATCCTCGAGGCGGACCCGCTCGAGCAATTCCTCCGCGGAGAGGTGCCCCCCGGCGGCGTAGAAGGTCTCGAAGATCAGCGTACGCTGACGCGTGGCCTTCAAGCCGTGCCGGGCGATGTACCGGTTGAGGACTTCCGCAGGATCTTCCCTCTTGTGATGGTGCTCGCCCTTCCGGGCGAGATCCCTTCCCTTCTCTACGCGCGTCACCCGCTCATCCCGTCAGCTGCGCTTGACTCCTAACCGCCTTGTCCTGATCTTGCCGCACTTTATGCTAGTTCGTGACCCTCGGGAAATATCCGACCACCTCGTCTCCGCCCTCGTCGACTTCTGCCGGCGCGCCGAGCGCCCGACAACTCCCGGGGAGGCGCGGATCGCGCTCGCCCGACTGGGCAGCGACCGGGACCGGGAAGTCCTGCGGCTCGCCTCCATGGAACCTCCCGCGCGACCCCTGTCGCCGCACGCATTCGTCGACTGGGTGCAGGGAATGCCCCCAGAGCAGGCCGCCGCGCTCGAGAACGCAGGCGCCTATCAGGCGATCGCGCGCGAGGCCGCCCTCCGGGCGATCGACCTGCAGGTCGAACTCGACCGCGCGGCGAAGACCGAGAAAGCCGTCCGCACCGCGCCCCGACGCCCGCGCCGGACGCGCCCGTCGAGCATCGACCCCATCGTGCGGCGGCGTCCCCGGCCGGAAGCCGGAGCGGAGGCAAGCGCCGAGCGTCCGACGACCGCCGACGAGACGGCCGAAGGAGTTCCCGCGCGCCCCGGGCGTCGGCCGGCTAAGCCCACCTTCGGGCGCTTCGTCTCGGGGACTCCCGTCCGCCGTCCCGCCGAGGAGCTCGAGAACCCCTCCGGCGAGGCCATCCTGCGGGAACTCTTGGCCGAAACCCACGGCAACCCGACCCTCCTCCTCGAGCGCCTGAACGCGCTCTGGGAGGGCCCCTTCGACCGCAAGCGGCTGGAGAAGCTCCTCGAGCGCCACGGCCTGGCCCAGGCGCGGCGAACGGCGGAGCGCGAGCGCCTGCGCGCCCTCTTCCGCCGGCATCGCGGCTTCGACCGCCCCGTGGCGCGCGCCTGGCAGGTCTCCATCCCCGAGCTGAGACGCCTGGTCGACCAATACGGGCTGTCCACGGAGGTGGCGGAGCTGGCGCGCCGCGCGCGCGAGGAGATCCTCGCCGAGCCCCGGCTGGATACCCGGCTGGACCTCCTCTTCCGCGAGGCCGACCGGCTGCGCGCCCTCCGCGCCTATCGCGAGCTGCGCGACCAGCTCCGCGCCGACCTTTTGGCGCGCGTGGAAAACGCGCCGGTGGAAACCCAGGCCGAGACGCCGGAAGCCCTGCTGGAGATCGTCCGTCGCGAGGCGGAGATCGACCGCGCCACCTGGCGCCGGGCCGTCGACGCTTTCGGCCTTCTCGGGGCGGCGGCGCGGCGGCTCGGCGTGCCCTTCTCCCCTTCTCGCGAAGACGACGACAGGCCGAGGCGCTTCGGGCGCCCCCGCTCGTGGCGGGATCGCACCGGCCGTTCCCGTTAGGAGCCTGTCGTAGTCACCGACTGTCGCGAGGCGGCGAAGGCGGAAGGCGAGGCGCTTCGCGCCTGCCGGCTTCTGGTTGCTCGCTTTGGCAAGCCTCCGCCCGTGCAGCCACGAGCGACGCAGGCGTGGCCGCGTCACGTCGAGGAGCGAGCACGCCGTCGCCGCAGCGGGTGGGTTCCTGCAACAGGCTCCAGGAAGCCAGTAGCCACCCCTGCGGACGGGGGATCCCCCGTCCGCAAGGGCTTGCGCCGGTGCGCTCAGCCCTCCGCGGCGGCGGCCGAGCCGCTCGACGATCCGCTGGAGGATTCGCCCGAGGATTCGCTCTTCTTCTTGTCCTTGGGGACCGAGCTGTAGAGGTCGGCGTACCAGCCCCCGCCCTTGAGCTGGAACGTGGTACGGCTCATCTGCCGCGCCATCGTCTCCTTCGCCCCGCACGACGGGCAGGTATCCGGGGCGGGATCGGACATCTTCTGGATGATCTCGAGCTTCGAGCTACACGCGCTGCAGACGTACTCGTAGATCGGCATGGCGCAGGCGATCTAACCCAGGGGTGCGTTTTTTCAAGAGCCGCCCCGCATCCGGGGAACGAAGTCCCGCTTCCAGATCCGCACCATCGCCGTGAAGATGGAGCCGACCATCGGCCCCAGGATCACCCCCAGAAAGCCGAAGGCGGCGATGCCGCCGAAGATGGTGACGAAGACGAGCAGAGGATGCAGGTCCATCCGGCCCTTGGCGAGGAGCGGGCGGAGCAGGTTGTCCGAGGTGCCGACCACCACCGTCCCCCAAGCGAGGAGGAAGAGGCCAGCCACGTAGCGGCCGGTTACGAGCAGGATCAGCGCGGCGGGCACCCAGACGATCGAGGTCCCCACCAGCGGAACGAAGGAGAAGAGGCACATCAGTGCCCCCCAAACCATCGGGCTGGGAATCTTCACGATGGCGAAGCCGACCGCCCCGAGCACGCCGTGCACGACGGCGGTCACCGCGTTCACCCCGATCATCGCCTGGGAGACGCGCCGGACCTCCCGCAGAAAGGATTCGGTGTAGTGCCGCTCCAGCGGCGTCGCTTCCAGGATCTGGGCCACGATGCGGTGCCCGTCGGCGAAGAAGTAATAGAGGGCGATGAAGCCGAGAAAGAGCGCGATGAGCAGGTTGGCCGTGGCGCCCACCAGCGAAGCCAGCGAGCGCGCCAGACCGGTGGCCGCGGAGCTCAAGGCCCGGCTGAGCTGCGCACCGATCTGCAAGCGTTCCAGCCGCTCGGCCAGCGGGCGCAGTGCTTCCGGGAGCTCGCCCTGGGCCAGTGCGCCCAATCCCTCGGGGCCGAGAAAGCCCTCGATCCGCCCCACGAGATCGATGGCCTGCTGGACGAAGAGGTAGCCCAGCCCCGCCGCCGGCGCCACGAGGAGGAGAAAGATCGCCACCGTCGAGAGTAGCGCCGCGAGCCGTCGACGGTTGCCGATCTTGCGGCAGAGGAAGTCGTTGACCGGGTAAAGCAGCGCCACCACGAAGGCGGCCATCAGGATGGGCAGGAGGAAGGGCCCGACGACCAGCAGGAAGAGGACGACGACGACGGCGAAGAGGAGGACGAAGGTGATGTTCGACCAGCGCTCCGACGGAGCCGTCATCTCGCCCTCCCGGGCCTAGCCCGAGGTCCGCGCCTCGGCCGCCTCGCCCACCTCGCCGCCGGGAGCCTGCGCCTGCGTCCGGCGGAGCATGGACTCCATGGTGATGGGCGTGTCGATGGGAACCTTTCCGTCGATCACCTGGGTGTCGGCGAAGATGTCGCCGATGCGGATCCCCAGGGCGTCGGAGAAGGCCATGTAGGCCTCGAAGGCGAGGATGGGGCCGGCGACCAGCGCCAGCACCGGATTGAGCATGAGGGCGAAAGCGATCGCCGGCGGCAGGTTGCGCACCGCCGACTGGACGAGGGAGCAGGACGTGCGGGTGGGGACGTGAACCGTGCGCAGCCCCATGATCCGCTTGCCCACCGACTGCCCCTCGTGAATCGCGTCGGCCACCATGAGGTAGGCCATGCCCACGAGCGGACCGACGCGAGGGACGAGCAACGCGAGAAGGAAGGCGATGGCGAAGTCGATCGCCTTGGCGACCAGGCGCGGGCCGAACTCCGACTTCGGGTACGGCGACCCCTTTCGCCTCGCCGTCATCCCCTGCGTCGACCCCATCCCGCTCAGACCTCCGCCAGAAGCGCCGCCGCCTCGAGAGCGTGGTAGGTGACGATGCGCTGCGCTCCGGCCCGCTTGATCGAAGTGAGCGCCTCCAGCATCGCCCTCTCCCCGTCGATCCAACCGTTGGCGGCCGCCGCCTTCAACATGGAGTACTCGCCCGAGACGTTGTAGGCCACGACCGGGACGTCCACCGCCTCGCGGACGACACGGATCACGTCCAGGTAGGCGAGCGCGGGCTTGACGAGGATCCAGTCCGCGCCCTCGGCCACGTCCCGCCGGGCCATGCGCAGGGCTTCGCGAACGTTGGCCGGATCCATCTGGTAGCCCCTCCGGTCGCCCTGCTTCGGGGCGCTCTGCGCCGCCTCGCGGAAGGGACCGTAGAAGGCCGAAGCGTACTTGACGGCGTAGCTCAGGATCGAGACCCGGGTATGCCCCGCGTCGTCGAGCGCCGTCCGGATGGCCCCCACCCGACCGTCCATCATGTCGGAGGGCGCCACCACGTCGGCGCCCGCGTCGGCATAGGCGATCGCTTCCCGGACCAAGAGCGGCACCGTCTTGTCGTTGTCCACGTCCCCGTCGACCAGCACGCCGCAATGGCCGTGGTCGGTGTACTCGCAGAGGCAGACGTCGGCGATCACCACCAGCTCGGGAACCGCGTCCTTGATGGCCCGGATGGCGCGAGGAACCGGGCCCTCCGGATCCCAGCCCGAGCTTCCGATCTCGTCCTTCTTCGGAGGGATGCCGAAAAGGAGAACGGCGTCGATGCCCAGCTCGCGCGCCCGCTTCGCCTCCTCCACCGCGGTATCGACGGAGAGGTTGTAGATGCCCGGCATGGACGCCATCGGCCGCCGGACTCCCCTGCCCTCCTCGACGAAGAGCGGATAGATGAAGTCGTTGGGGCAAAGTTCGGTCTCGCGAACCAGCCGGCGGATGGTCTCGTTGCGGCGGAGCCTCCGCCCGCGAATCGAACCGGGAATCAACGTCGACCTCCAGGCCCTTCTCCGGGCCCGGGCGGAGTGTAACGGTCGCCCTGGAGTGAGTAAAGCCGCGCCCGTCGCACGCCGCACAGAAGAAGGGGGGAAGCTCGCTGCGCACCGTCCGGCGTGGCGGGGTGCTCGCCTGCAGCGGCCATCGGAGGGCTCCCGGCAGGGCACGCGGGCGAACGCGTGTGGCCTGCCGGCGCGGGCTGCCCGCGGGTATTCCCGCGGGGAGCGCCCCGGCCTGGTCCTCGTGCGGCGATCCCGGAGGATCCAGCCTGTCCACGGCCTGGCAGCAGAGCGCTCGCCTCCTCTTAATGCGACTTTTGTGCCAGTCAAGGGGCCAGGCGCAGGTTTCTTGCCTTCTTTCGGAATTTGGAGTATTTAGGGTTCGCCGTCGGAAAAAAGGACGGCACCCACCCCTGACAAGGGTGGAACCACCGCGGCATTTCTGTCATGCCGCGGCAAGACGGACGCCGCCATCCTCCGCGACCTCGCCCAAGAAGCCGGGGTTCGAAGGGGCGGTCTCGCCCACCACGCCGTGACGGTGGGGAAATGCTAGGCAGAGATTTATCCGCGCGTAAAGCATTCTGATTGACGCGCTGCGGCATCCGTGCGCGCCGGGGCCGAAAACTCGAACCAGGAGAGCCTGGCTAGCGGGCCCCTCGGCCGAAAAGGACCGCGGGGATCGTCCGCAAGAAGATCTTGAAGTCGAGCCACAGCGACCACTGGTCGATGTAGGCCAGGTCGAGCTTCATCCAGTCCTCGAAGTCGATCTCGTTGCGGCCGCTCACCTGCCAGATGCAGGTCAGGCCCGGCTTGACCGAGAGTCGGCGCCGGTGCCAGCGCTCGTAACGATCGACCTCGGAGGGAAGCGGTGGTCGCGGCCCTACGATGCTCATCTGACCGACCAGGACGTTCCAGAACTGCGGAAGCTCGTCGAGCGAGGTCCGGCGGAGGAAGCGCCCCACCCTCGTGACGCGCGGATCGTCGCGCATCTTGAAGACGGGCCCGCTCATCTCGTTGCGGTCGCGCAACTCCTCCAGCTTCTTTTCGGCGTCCACCACCATCGAGCGGAATTTCCACATGGTGAAGCGCCGGCCGTTGAGGCCGCTGCGCACCTGGCCGAAGAAGACCGGCCCCGGGCTGTCGAGCTTGATGGCGATCGCGATCACCAGAAAGAGCGGCGCGCAGACGAGCAGCGCGGTGGCAGAGACGACGATGTCGAAGGCGCGCTTGACCGCCAACGAGATCGGATGGGTGGGGGCGGTGGTGAAGCGCAGGAAGGGCGTGCCGCCCGCCTCCTCGTACTCGATCCGCGACTTGCGCGCGGGGAGAAAGCCGAGCGAGAGCCGGGTGGCGAGTCCGAGGTCCTCGGCGACGACGAAGGCGTGCTCCACTTCCGAGAGGTGGGTGCCGGCGATCACGAAGACCACCTCGTCCACGACCTCGGAGCGGAGGATCCGCTCGGCGTCCTCGATCGGTCCCAGGCAACGCACGCCGGGCGGCACCGGCTGGTCGGGCAGCGCGATCACCCCGAGCAGATCGAGGTCGGGTTGCCCGGCCAGAGCGCGACAGACCTCCCCGAGTTGCTCGCCCCCGCCCACCACGATGGTCCGCACCTTCCGCCGCGAATCGGGCGCTGCCACCAGCCGGACCAGACCGCGCAGTGCCACGGCCTGCAGCCAGGCAAAGCCCATGTAGAGCACGACCAGCGGCCGGCTCTGGTGCTGCTGCTTGAGCAGGAAGGCGGCGGCGGCGAGGACCAGGCCCGTCCCCACCGCCACACGGAGGAGCGCTCCGGCCTCGCGCGAGAGCTTGCGCCGCTCCCCACGGTAGAGCCCGGCGGCCAGGCCGAAAAGGAGCCAGGTAGGGATCGCGAGGAGCGGCAGGAGGAGGTAGCGGTCCCAGGCGAGCACGTCCGGGAGCCACCCCATGCGGTAGCGAAGCTCGTAGGCCCCGAAATAGGCGGCGACGAGGAGGACGAGGTCGGAGATCGCCCAGGCGATTCCGAGGGTGCGCGCGCGCTGGTTCATGCGGCCCTCCGCGGGATCGGATCCGGAGACGCCACGCCGTAGATCGACAGTAGATCGCGCAGGTGGCGGCGCATGGCAAAAGGGCTCTCCTCGATCCGCGCCACCGCCGCTTCAGGCGAAAGGCGCGGCAAGTCGAGCAGCGACAGAGCCTCGTCGGCCCAGAGCCGGGCATCGAGAGGAAGCACCCGCGTCCGCTCCGGAAAGACGCGGACCTCCGCCGGGACGGCCTCGGAGAGGAGGCAGGGAAGGCCCGCGGCCTGGGCCTCGATGGGCGCCAGGCCCAGCCCCTCGAAGAGCGAGGGAAAAAGGAAGACGTCCATCGCGGCGAGGATCTCCGGCACGTCGGAGCGGGCACCGGTGAAGAGAACCGTCTCGCCGAGGCCGAGCTCGGCCGCGCGGCGGCGAAGCCGGGCTTCGAACGAGCCGTGGCCGACGAGGACCAGGCGGGCCTCGGGGCGCCGCTCGCGCAGCAGCGCGAAGACGTCCAGGAGGAAGAGGTGGTTCTTCTGCTCCTCGAGCCTTCCCACCGTCCCGAAGACGAGGGCGTCCAGAGGTAGCCCGAGGCGACGACGCGGCACGTCGGGCGAGGGCAGCGCCCGGAAGCGTTCGAAGTCCAGGCCGCAGGGGAGGATGCGCACGCGCGGGTCCTGCTCCCAGTCGGGACCGTAGAGCGAGCGCGCGGCGATCGCGCTCACCGCGATGCGGTGGGTCGCGTGCCGGTCGATCATCTTCCGCGTACTCGTGCGGTAGAGGCGCCGCAGCGGCCCGCCTCGCCGGTCGATTGGCGAGGTGTCGAGGTGGGAGTGCGCGATCCGCAGCGGGATCGCCGCGCGCTCGGCGACGGCGAGAACGATCCCGCCCACGTGGTGCAAGTGCGCGTGGACGGCGTCGTACGGCCCGGCCTCGCGCAGGACCCGCCGCAGACGGAGCGCGAGGCGAAACGGGTCGCGTCCGGCGCGCAGAAAGAAGATCCGCGAGCCCAGCCGGGACAACTCCTCGGCGTAGGCGCCGCCCTCCCCCGTCGCCACCGCGAAGTCGAAGCGGATCACCGCCGGGTCGAGGCGGCGCGTGATCTCCAGCAGCCACCTCTCCACCCCCCCGGGATCGAGGGTCATCACCGCATGCAGGACGCGCATCACGAGCCGAGCCTCCGCAGCCGAG
The DNA here is from genome assembly GCA_003242475.1 of Pseudomonadota bacterium. Lineage (GTDB taxonomy): Bacteria > Myxococcota > Myxococcia > Myxococcales > Vulgatibacteraceae > ZC4RG40. The sequence goes on along the minus strand of QGUN01000014.1, from coordinate 421 downwards.
CGCCGAGAACGAGGTTCGAGGCAAAGAACTGCACGAGGTAGGTGCCCAGGATGGCGATGGCCGCGCCGCGCAGCCCGAACGCCGGAATCAGCCAGGCGCAGAGGCCGACCGAGACCGCGGTGATGAGGCAGAAGAGCGGAAGCTGTACCCCGTGAGCGCCGGTGGCCGTCAGCCCGTAACCGGGAACGGCGGAGGCGAAGCCCACCGAACCCGCGAGGGCGAGGAGCACGAGGACGTCGGCACGCGCGGCGAAATCCGGGCCGAATACGAGGAGGAGGATGCGCTCCCCGGCGACGAGCGAGAGCAGGATGCCGCCGCCAGCGACGATCCCGATCAGACCGTAGAGCTTGGCCGAGAGCGAGCGGAAGGCGGCCCGGTCGCCGGCGTGCGCGGCGTTGGCGAGGCGGGGACTCGCCGCAGT
>QGUN01000114.1 GCA_003242475.1 Pseudomonadota bacterium | reverse complement strand
GCTCCGCGAGCCGACGAGAACGGTCGGGGCGGGAGATGCTTCCTTTCGGAGTGATCGGTCGCCACGCCACGAACCGCGGTCGTGTTCGCCGCCAGCGCTTGACCCTGCCACTAGCGTCAATGCCGTCCAGGAGGGGCGAAGCATGGTGCGTGGAGGGCGACATGGATTCCGAGACGAGCAGCTGGAAGGGAAGGGTGGCCATCGTGACGGGGGGAAGTTCCGGCATCGGGCGAGCGGTCGCGGAGGCGATCGCGTCCGGCGGTGGCAGGGTCGTGGTGACGGGGCGCGATCGGAAGAGGCTGGACGGCTTGCACACCTTTGGAGGCGCGATCGCGCCCGTCCAGGCCGATAGCGCCGATCCCGGGAGCGCGGCACGCATCGTCGCGGCGGCGATCGAGAGATGGGGGCGGCTCGATCTCCTCGTCAACAACGCCGGCGCCGGGCGGCCCCTGCCGATCGAGGCTTACGATGCCAAGTCCGTCGCCGAGGTCTGCGCCGTCAACCTCGTCGCGCCTTCCCTCCTGGTGAAGGAGGCGCGCGCGGCGCTGCGCGCGTCGCGGGGAGCGATCGTGAATGTCGGGACCGCGCTCTCTCGCGGCGCCGCGCCCGGTCTCGCGCATTGTGCGGCGACCAAGGCGGCCCTCGAGCATCTCACCCGTTCCTGGGCCGTCGAGCTCGCGGCAGAAGGAATTCGGGTGAATGCGGTGTCCCCGGGACCGGTGAAGACCGGCGCGCTCACCGGGATGATGGGGCTCTCGGAGGAGGAGGCGAGGGTCGTCGAGGAGAAGGAGGCCGCCGAGATCCCGCTCGGCAGGAGGGGAAGGACCGACGACGTCGTCCCGTGGATCCTACGCCTGGGACACCCGGAAAACGAGTGGATCACGGGCCAGGTCTTGACCGTGGACGGCGGCTGGACGCTGCGGCGTTGACGCGGCCGACGTGGCCTTGTCGATGCGAGCCCGGAGGAATTCCATGCGGATCAAGGAAGCCGCCCGGCGGCTCGGCATCTCGGAGCGCATGCTCCGCCACTACGAGAACGAGGGTCTGCTGCGCCCCCGCCGGTCGGAGAATGGCTATCGATGGTACGACGAGGCCGACCTCCGCCGGGTGGCCCGGATCCGGATCTCCTCGCGGCAGGGTTTTCGACGAGGGAGATCCGTTCCATGGCTGCATGCCTCTCCGACGAAGGGGCTGGCCCCTGCGAGGCCGGGATCCGGCAGCTTTTGAGGAAGCTCGAGCAGATCGAGAGGCTGCGCGCCGAACTCGACGCGCGTCGCGAGGAGATCCTGCGCCGCCTGGCCGCGTTGCGAGCGGTCCATGAGCGCGGGGCTGTCGAGTCGCCAAGCGGCTCGAGCACTTCCTAGGTGCCTGCTGGCGTCATGCACCCTGCTGCGGCCGGGGCCGATGACCACATCACCTTCAAGCCCCCGCCACGATCGAGCGGAACGACCAGCGCGTGAATCGGGAAGTCGAGGGGCCCGGCGACTTCGGCGTCGGGCCTTCGTCGTGCGCGGGTCCTACGAGCCGGCGCGCCGTCCGAAATCGGAAACCGGCCGAAGGCGCCTCTTAAACCCCTGATATCCTGGATCTGACACGAAGTGAACGGCACGTTCGGGACGGGAGTTGGGAGCGGTGAAAAGGTGCACGTTTTCGCCATCTTTGCTCGCCCCCTCGTCCAATTCTCGGCCTGGGCCTCCTCCCCGGGCAAGACCTCGGACCGGGGTTCGATTGCGAAGGAGGGGAGCTCCCGTGTCTTACCTTGCAGACGCGGTCGGAGGCGTCATTCCCGGCGGCGAGCCGGGGCGGGACCGCGATCGGCAAAGGGTAAGGCGTGTGCAGGCAGCCCGCGACCGTCGCAGCGATCCTTCTGTGCCTGGCCGGGTGCTGCCATCCCGCGGCCTTCCGCCCGGCGCGAATCCTGCCCGAGGGCGAGGTCGAGCACGCCATCGGTCTTCAGTACGGCCTTCTACTTCCCTATGACTCCTACGAGCGCGCGACCTACTCCGGGAAGGGCCGCTACAACGCCTTGCCCGCCTACGCCTTGCGCGCCGGTCTGGGCGATGGCTTTCAGCTCGGCTTTCAGGTGGGTTTGAACCTCTCCACCCGATTCGAGCTCACCTACCAGCTTCTGCGATCCCGTCTCGTCGACCTGGCGCTCGGCGCCGATTTCGGCATCGGAACCTACCCGCTGAAACAGGGCGAGCAGCTCGCGGCCGCGGTCGCGCCGCTACTTTTCGCCTGCCCCTGCACGCTCGCCGCTCCGCTGATCCTCGGCCTCAACCCGTCGAATGACCTCTCCATCGTCCTCCACGCCGCGCCCGTGCTCGTCTCGTCCTTCGCGCCAGTGGAGCACCTACAGTTCGGGGCGGGCCTCGAGCTCCGGACGGCCAAGCTCTCCTGGCGGCCTCACGTGAGCGTGCTGGCGCCTCTCGTCCTTCGTCGCCAGCGGGAGCGCTCCATCGCGGAGGGCGAACTTCTGTTTCCGACGGGCTTGCTTATCGGCCTCGACCTGGCCTTCGGCCCCTGAAAGCGCTCCGAGATCCGCCTTGCGCGCTGCGGGGTGCCATGCGAGGCGGCGCTCGACCCGAACGACGTGCGGCCTGGACGGACCGCCGGCGGGCCCCGAATTTCACCTCTGAGGTCCGAATTTGCCCCGCGGAACCTACCTTCCGGCGGCCCGATTTCCCTTCGCGGCGCTGCGCGTCGCCAGGTGCTCGTCTCGTTTCGCCGCAACCGGGAATGGGCCATGTCCCTCCAGGCACGAGAGGAGGGGAAAGGCGGTGCGCGAAGGTCCTGGCCGGGCCTGCTGGGGGTCTCGGACCGACGCCGGCCGGTTTTCCGGATCGAAAGGTTTACATAACGTACATTAGGCGAACCAACTTGGATCGAGGCCGGGCGGGCGACGGCCGGGATCGCGGCCTCGTCGGGCGCCGCTGAACGTTCCCGATTGCGCGCCGGGATCTCGGTGCGCGCGT
>QGUN01000013.1 GCA_003242475.1 Pseudomonadota bacterium | reverse complement strand
CGGTGGTGCGCCAGTAGATCTCCCGCGGCGGCTCGCCCCCGAGGAAGCGCACTCGCATCACGGGGGTGGGATCGTCCTTGAGCACCCCCACCCCGCCCAGCTCGATCCGATCGCCCCCTCCCCCGACGACCGGGCCTTCCTTGCGCGCGAGCAGGCCCACCGAGACGCGCGGGAAGGAGAGGAAGAGGAGGACGGAGCCGAGCAGGACGAGTAGGGAGAGCCCGCCGAGCAAGGAGAGGAGCGCCCCCGTCACCGTACCCGGCGCACGGCTCGCGGCGGCGCCGGCGACCGCCTCGACCTCGCGCCGAAGGTGGGTGGTGGCCAGGGCGATCGTACCCGCCACGGCGAAGCCGGCGAAGAGCAAGCCGTAGGAGAGCTCGCCGGTCAGCGCCGCACCCCCGGCGAGCATCATCGAGGCCATCAGCAGGAGAAGAAAGTCGTCTCCCGCCCCCCGCCGCGCCAGAAGCCGCACCGAGGCCAGAAGGATCACGAAGCCGGGGGCCACCAGCATGATGTCCAGGCCCAGGGCGACGACCGCCAGCGCCGTGGCCAGGAAGACGACGAGGGTGAGGAGATTGGCGGCCAGCGGACCGAGAAGGGGACGGTCGCGGAAAAAGCCGACGAGGGCCGAGGCCGCGAAGGGAAGCGCGAGGGCCGTGGCGAGCTCTCCGGAGATGGCCAGGCTTCCCAGCGCAAGTCCCAGGGCGCAAAAGACGGCGAGGCGCTGGGTGCCGTGCAGATCGAGCCGCCCCTCGGTCGGCGGGATCCAGCGAGGCGCGGGAGGCCTCTCTTCTCCCAAGGGTGGCGGCGCGGGGACCAGTGGCACCACCACGCCCGCGGTCCCCGGGAAGGGCTGTGGGGCTGCAGCCGAGGCCGGGGCGGGGAGCATGCGCGCGGCACGGTCGGCGATGCGCAGGATCTGGGCGCGACCGCCTCCGGGCGGCACCTCGTCGTCCGGCAGGCGAAGGCCGACCTCGCAGCCCTCGGCGATCAGCCGTCGTGCGAGGCCGACCGCGAGGTCGGCGGCGCCATCCAGCGCCTCGGGCGAAGCCGCTCCCCGGGTATCGAGCAGGAGCGTCACCCGCCGCTGCTGCTCGCGCTCCTTCTCGATGGTGTGGAGACGGCCCGTGCGCGCGGAGGCCTTCCAGTGGACCTGCCTCAGATCGTCGCCCTGGCGGTACTCGCGCAGCGCGTAGAAGTCGAGACCGCGTCCGGGCGCGGGAAGCGGGACCACTCCCGGCGACTGGGGCAGCAGCTCCGCAGCCCGGGCCGGCAGCACGCCGGCGGGATGGATGGGGATTCGATCCGCGACGAGGATCTCGCGGTTCTTCTCGAAGAGGCCGAAGGGAAAGCGGGTGGTGATGCGAAACCCCGCGAGCTGCATCACGCCCCGCCGCGGCTGCGCGCCCACCCAGTAGGCCCGCACGGATTCGCCCGGCCCCACCCGCGCCACGTAGGTTCGGGCGCCCTCGATTCCGACCTCGGAGATGACGAGCGAATGCGAGGCCAGCCTCCGCTTGCGGTTGTGCACCACGATCCCCACCCGGAAGGGCTGGCCGGCGACGCCGTAGGGAGGGACCTCGCGCTCGATTCGAAGGCGGGAGAGGACGGTCTCGGAGAGGAATGCCGAAAGCAAGAGCACCGAGACCAAGAGCCCGAGCACCAGGTAGAGGAGGTTGTTGCCGGTGTTGATCGCCGCCACCCCCACCGCGAGGGTGAAGGCCAGGTAGAACCAGCCGTCGCGGGTGACGCGCTGCATGCGCATCACCCGCCACCACAGCCGGGCCGTGGCGGCGAGGCGGCGGAAGAAGGTCAAGGCCTACTCCGGTACGGGCAGGGTGTGCAGCAGGTCCTCGATCACCTCGGCCGCCCCCGCCGCACCGTCGTCCCGGCCCGCGATCACCACGCGGTGGGCGAGCACGGGCACCGCCAGCGCCTTCACGTCCTCCGGCACCACGAAGTTCCGGCCGGACAAGAGCGCGTGTGCCCGCGCGGCCGCCGCCAAGGCGAGAGTGCCGCGCGTGGAAGCGCCGAGGGCGAATCGACCGTCGCGGCGCGTGGCCGCGGCGATGGAGAGGATGTAGTCGGCGACGGCGTCGTCGAGTCGCACCTCCCTCGTCCCCGCCTGTAGCCGGAGCACGTCCTCCACCGAGGCCACCGGCTCGAGAGCGGCGATGGGATCCTCCGCGCGCCGCGTGACGAGCAGCCTCCGCTCCGCCTCGAATTCGGGATAGCCCAGTGCGATCCGCAGCAGGAAGCGATCGAGCTGCGACTCGGGGAGCGGATAGGTCCCCTGCTGCTCCTGGGGGTTGAGGGTGGCGAGGACGAGAAAGGGACGCGGCAGCGGCCGCGTCTCGCCGTCGAGCGAGACCTGCCCCTCCGCCATCGCCTCCAGCAGCGCGCTCTGGGTTCGCGGCGGGCTGCGGTTCAGCTCGTCGGCGAGGACCACGTTGGAAAAGATCGGCCCCTTGCGAAAGACGAAGCGCCTCGCCTCCGCATCCCAGGTGGAGACGCCGAGGACGTCCGAGGGCAGGAGGTCGGAAGTGAACTGGATCCGGGAGAGCGGAAGGCCGAAGGAGCGCGCCAGCGCACGGGCCAGGCTCGACTTGCCGACGCCGGGCACGTCCTCGAGGAGGAGGTGACCGCCGGCCGCGAACGCCACCAGCGACCGGAGGACCGCCTCGCGCTTGCCGACGAGGACCTTCTCCACGTTGGCGACGACCCGATCGCGCAGAGCGCGCGCCTCCCTCGGTCCGAGGGGGAGGCGCGCGACGTCGGCGGGGAGGGGGCACAGCTCGGTAGAACTCACTTCGGGCAGTATAGCGCCTCCTCGCCCGGTGTGCCGCGAAGCGGACGCCGCGGCGGGGCGCTACTGGCAAGCGGGGACGTAGGTCACCTCGATCCAGGCACCGGGCGCGGGAGCGTGGTCCTCGTCGAAGATCACCGCGTTGCGCAGAGGATCGTACGACCAGCCGGTGGTGACCGAATTGCCGTCCACCCGCACTTTCACCTCCCCTTCCGGGACCTCGGAGAGAGGGAAGGTCAGCGTGTAGCCGAAGCTCTGCTCCGCGAGCCGGCCGAGCGCCTCGCCCCAGTCGTCGGTGCAGATCGGCTCGATCATCCCGCCGGTCGCCTCGGCCACCTCCTGGTAGCGCGTGCCTTCCTCCGCCATCAGGCCGCAATCCTTGCCGACGACCACGTTCACCGAGACGTCCTCCTCCCGTCCCGGGCCCTTCAGTCCTTGAAAGAAGCTCGCGTAGAAGGAGGTGGGCCGGTCGGACTGATCGTCCTCGTCCGAGATGATCACCACCGAGAGCCTCGCTTCGGGGCGGTAGAAACCGAGGTTGCCGTCGTTGGGCATGCTCGTCCCCGGATGATCGAGCGAGTCTACCAGCGGGCTGGTCAGGGCGCGGTAGGCCGCCTCCAACCCCTGCTCCAGCCAGTGGCAGGTCCCCACCTGCACGTTGGCGGCGAAGACCGCAGCGGCGTCGGGCATCGCGTTGGTCACCCAGCGCGGGCGCTGATTGTCCACCGGAAAGAGCCGGCCCGCCTCACCCCCCAGAGCTCCGCCGGGGCAGTCGGGCCAGGCACCGGCCGAGCGCACGACGCCCGTGGTGGTGACGCCGATGTGAAAGTCGATCGACTGTTGCAGGGCGTAGCTCATGAACGTCTGGCAGCCGTTGGCCACCGCGAGCTGCTTGTCCGTCATCGATCCGGAGTTGTCGATGACGAAGAGGATGTCCACCGGCATCCGATCCTTCTGGCGGAAGACGTCGGTCTTCTCGTTCTCCGAGGTACCCCGGCCCTGGATGGGCAGGGAGAGGGGCTCGAAAGAGGTGGTGAGCTCCAGCAGCGTGGCGTCGAAGCCGTCGCCCTGCGGGTCGTAATGCACCTCGACGGGTACGCTGCCGTAGCGCGGGATGGCAAAGGGCAGCGATGGCAGGCTCATCCCGAACTCTCCGGTGTCGTGGCCCGCCGAAAAGCTCGCGCCGCTCACCGTCACCGGCCCCGGGCACCGGTTGACCAGCGAGACGCGTCGGGTCGCCGGCGGACAGGCCAGCCGCCGCACGCCGAAGTCCACGGTGGGAGGCTCGAAGCTCAGGCAGCCGTCGACCACGTCCGCCCGCAGCGGCACCTCGCCGACCGGCGCCGCCGGATTGGAAACGTCGAAGAGGAGCGAACCACTCGCCGGGCCGAGGCGGGCGGCCTCGAACTCCACCGCGATCGACACTCCTCCGCCCGGCGGCACCGAGATCGCGGTGAAGGTATCGTCCGGGAGGGAGAAGGACGAGGAAGTCCCGGCCGAGAAGCGCGGCGAGGCGAAGACGCATTCGTCGTCGCCACGGTTCCACAGGGTGGTGACGAGCGCGGCCCGAGCGCCGAGCGGGACCGAGGCGAAGAAGAGCGACGGAGGCGTCGCCTCCCACTCGCACGGCTCGAGGATCCGGGCGTTGCCGACCAGGATCACCGGGAGCACCGGCTCGTCGCCGTCGTTCGACTCCAACAGGAGAGTGCCCATCGCCTGCCCCTCCTCGGTCGCGACGAATCGAACCTCGACGGGGACGGGCGGGTCGCCGGGCTCCAGCGAGATCTCGCCGGCCCACTGCACCGAAAATCCGTCGCCGCTGACCGAGGCGCCGTGCACGCGCAGCGGTCCGCCGTCGAGGGTGCCGGCATTGCGCACCATCACCCGGCGGGAGACCTCCATGCCCACGGCCACGGTGCCGAAGTCGAGCGGATTGGGCTCGGCCGCGATATCCGCCCCGCCTCCGGTGCCGGTGAGACAGACCTCGAGGTGGGAAGCGACCGGATCGTCGTTGCGCAAGAGGAGCGCGCCGTTGTAGCGGCCCGTCGCCTTCGGCGAGAAGACGACCTCGATCTCCGCCTGCTCCTGCGGAGCGAGTTCCTCGAGCACGTCGGCGCCGCTTCCTTTGCGCACGCTGGCGATGGCGAAGACGCCGCTCGCGTCGACGATCGAGGGCCCCTGGAAGTGGACCGTGCGACTGCCCCCGTTGGCGACGATCACGCGGCCTCGCGCGGACTGGCCCACGTTGACCGCGCCGAAGTGGAGGCAGTTCGGGGCGGCGACGAGAGACGTGGCGTACCCCTCGCCCGAAAGCTCCGCCTCGTGCTTCGGATCCTCCATTCCGTCGACGTGCAGCGCGAAAACGGCGCGCGCCGTGCCCAATCGAAGCGCGGCGAAGCGCACCCGGATGTCCACCACCTCGCCCGGTGACAGCGTCCAGCTCTCCTTCGTATCCACCAGAGAGAAGAGGTGGGCGTCGTCACCCGAGATGCCGAGGGAGCGGAGCTGGGCGCGAACCTTTCCGCCGTTCACGCAGGTCAGAGCCAGCGTCTTCTCCGTGTTGAGCGGGACCTTTCCGAAGGCGAGGCCCGCGCCGCAGACGACGGACGGCCGATCCCCGTAACCGGCCATCGACACCTCGATGCGCGGCTTTCGCTCGTCGTCGGTGAGGACGATCAGCTTGCCGTGATAGGCCCCGATCTCCTCGGGCCGGAAGCGGATGCCGAGCTCGATCGACCGGCCTCCGCGGATCGACTGCTCCGCGAGGGATGGGATGCGGAAGGCATCGCTGAACCCGGGGCCATTCTCGACGCCCAGGATCGAAACCGCCGTCCTGCCGCGATTGCGGAGGACGAGGGTTCGCACCTCCTCGGTGCCGATGGCCACACGCCCGAAACTCACCAGCTCGGGCTCCACCTCCAGCGCGCCGCGCGCCTGTACGAATCGATCGTCCGCACATCCCCCGAGCGCCGCCGCGAGGCAGACCAGAAGCCGTCGAAACCTACCCCCCATACCGTCCTCCCCGGGTGCCGACCGAGGCGTTGGCCGCACAGTCGACAAGTTGTCGCCGCCTGGCCCCCTGGGCAAGATGGAGTCAGGCCGGCGCCTACTCGGTGGGGCGTTCGGTATCGGTCCTGCCGGTTGGCCCCGAGTGCGTTCGCTTCCTCAGAAGCGCTGGCCACGGCCGAGCGTCAGGGGATCCGTTCCTTCTGGGGCTGGCCTCCCTCCTTCGGAACGGGAGAGACGGTCTCCTCGAGGTAGGTCAGTCGTCCGCCCCCTTCGGCAAAGGCGCGCGCACCTTCGGCCACGTGGAGAAAGTCGTGCTCGCTTTGCGGGTAGGTCCGCACCAGCTGGCGCAGCACGCGCCCCACCCAGCGGCCGAATTCGGAGCTCTTGCGGATCCGCTCGAAGCCCTCGTAGGCCACCACCGCCGCCGCGAGCCGCGCCGGAGGCAGGCGCCCGCGCGAGATCTGAGGAAGGGTCAGCTCGAAGACCTCGGAGCGCAGGTAGTCGAGGGCGTACCAGCCTGCGCGGGGCCCCTCGACCTGGGGGTGGAAGACCAGCCGGCGGGTGTGTTCCTTGTGCGCGAGGTAGAGGCGCCGCAGCGACCGCACGGACTGCGCGAATCGATGCCGGGACGGGTCCTCGAGGAGGCTGGCGGCGTCATCGGTGGAGGCGAGCCGGCCCGGAAGCACGACGAGGCCGGAATCGACCCCATCGATCGTCTCCAGAAAGGCGCGTTCGTCCGATGGCGCAAGGAAGCAGAGAAACTGGCGTTCCAAGGTTTTCCACAGAGAGTTGCAGAGAGGAAGTGGACCCGTGCGCCGCTTCGCGTAGGGATCGGCCCATGGAGCCGACGCCGATCTACCCCAGACGAGAGGTCCGACGCCACCCGCGCGTGCCGGCGAGCTTCACCTTCCTCCTCCAGCACCCGAGCGGCCGTCATCGGCTCGTGGCCAAGAACCTTTCGATGACGGGTCTACTCGCCCGCGACGACCGACGCGTTCCCGAGGGCCCGGTCCGGCTGGAGATCCCAGCTCCGAACGACCCCGAACCCGTCGTGATCGAGGCCACCGCCACGCGCCGCGAGGACGGCCTCGTCTTCCGCTTCCTCGATCTCGACTGGCGAACGATCCTCGTGCTGGCGCGCTACATCTCGCCCCATCTTTGAGCGCACCGGCCGCCGGACGGTGGTAGGCTCCCTCGCATGCGCGTTCTTTCGACGACCCTCATCGTCCTGACGCTATTTTTCGCCTCCTGCCAGTCCGCCACCGATTCGCCCGAGCGTGCTTTCCGGGCCTTCGTCGCCCACGTCCAGGCGGGCAAGGTCGACGCGGCGTGGGAGCTCCTCTCCCGCCGCTCCCAGGACGAGCTCTCCCGCATCGTGCACGAACGCAGTGTCGAAAGCGGGGGCGTCATCCCCGACGACCCCAGGCGCGTCGCCCTCGGCGACGTGGAGCTCGCCCGCCCCATCGACGAGATCACCATCCAGTCGCAGACGGAGGACCGCGCCACCCTCCTCGTCCGCAGCGGAGACCAAACCATTCCGGTGCAGATGGTGCGCGAGGACGGCAAGTGGAAGGTCGCCCTCGTTGACGAGCGTTGATCGGGGGGTTATCTGCCCCGCGAATCTCGGGGAGCGAAAATGTCGACCCAGCCAAGGCCGCTCAGCGGCAAGGAAATCCGCCAGGCTTTCCTCTCCTTCTTCGAAGGGAAGGGCCACCGCATCGTTCGCAGCGCCTCCCTGGTGCCCGCAAACGATCCCACCCTGCTCTTCACCAACGCGGGGATGGTGCCGTTCAAGGACGTGTTCACCGGACGTGAAAAGCGTGACTACACGCGCGCGGCCTCGGTGCAGAAGTGCGTCCGTGCCGGCGGCAAGCACAACGACCTGGAGAACGTCGGCTTCACCGCGCGGCATCACACCTTCTTCGAGATGCTGGGGAACTTCTCGTTCGGCGACTACTTCAAGGAGGAGGCGATCGCCTTCGCCTGGGAGCTTCTGACGAAAGTTCTCCGGCTTCCGGCGGAGCGGCTGGCGGTGACGGTCTTCGCCGGCGAGGGCGACATCCCGCCGGACGAGGAGGCCGAGCGGATCTGGCAGCGGGTCTCGGGTTTGCCTGCGGAGCGCATCCAGAGGATGGGCGCGGCCGACAACTTCTGGATGATGGGCGACGTCGGCCCCTGCGGGCCCAGCTCGGAGATCCACTGGCACCAGGGCGACGATCTGCCCTGCGAGGAGGAGGCCGAGGGCCGGAGCTGCAAGGGGGTCGCCTGCGACTGCGATCGCTGGCTGGAGATCTGGAACCTCGTCTTCATGCAATTCGACCGCGACGAGACAGGCGAGCTCTCTCCCCTGCCCCGCCCCTCCATCGACACCGGCGCGGGACTCGAACGTCTCGCCGCGGTATTGCAGGGCAAGCGGTCCAACTACGAGACCGACCTCTTCCGCTCGATCATCGATCCCATCGCCCAGCTGGCGGGAATCCACTACGACGACGCTCCGGAGGAGATGCGCGTCTCCACGCGAGTGATCGCGGACCACGCGCGGGCCACCGCCTTCCTCGTTGCCGACGGCGTACTTCCCTCCAACGAGGGCCGCGGTTACGTGCTGCGGCGGATCATGCGGCGGGCCATCCGCCACGGAACGCGGCTCGGGCTCGACGACCTCTTCTTCTTCCGCGTCTGCCAGGAGGTGATCCGGCAGATGTCGGAAGCCTACCCGGAACTTTCGGAGAACGAATCGCTGATCGTCGAGGTGGCTCGCAGCGAGGAGGAGGGATTCCGGCGGACGCTTTCGCGCGGCCTGGCGCTGATTCAATCGGAGATCGACACGCGCCGCGGCCAGTCGCCCATCCTCCCGGGTGACGTCGTCTTCAAGCTCTACGACACCTACGGATTCCCGGTGGACCTGACCCGGGTCATCGCCAAGGAGCAGGGCTTCCTCATCGACGAGGACGCCTTCCGCCGCCTCCTCGAGGAGCAGCGCCAGCGCTCCACCTTTGCGGGCTCGGGCGAGAAGGCGATCGCGGACCTCTACCTGGAGCTGGCTTCGCGACTGGGCGATACCGTCTTCCTCGGCTACGAGGGCGAGGGCACGGTGGGCGAGGGCAAGGTCCTGGCCATCATCCGCGACGGTCGCCTGGTCGACGAGGCCGCGGCGGGCGACGCGGTGGAGGTCGTCCTGGACCGCACGCCCTTCTACGGCGAGAGCGGCGGCCAGGTCGGCGATACCGGCATCCTGACCGGATCGCGGGGCGGCACCCGCGCCACCCGCGCCGAGCTCGAGGTGCAGATCCGCGACACCCAGAAGCCGGCGGGCAACCTCGTCGTCCACCGCGGCCGGGTCGTCTCCGGCATCCTGCGGGTGGGCGAGCGCGTCGAGGCTCGGGTCGATGCCGCCCGCCGGCAGGCCATCCGCCTCAACCACTCCGCCACGCACCTCCTTCACCGTGCACTGCAGGAAGTGGTGGGCCCCCACGTGCGCCAGGCGGGTTCGGTGGTCGCGCCCGACTACCTCCGCTTCGACTACACCCACTTCCAGGGGCTGGACCCCGAGACGCTCGAGGCGGTCGAGGCGCGGGTCAACGAGATGATCCGCGACGACGCCGAGGCGGTGACGCGGGAGATGCCGCTGGAGGAGGCCAAGGCCTCCGGCGCCGTCGCCCTCTTTGGCGAGCGCTACGGGGACGTCGTCCGCGTCGTGCAGGTGCATCCGCGCTCGAAGGAGCTCTGCGGCGGCACCCACGTGCAGCGCACCGGCGAGATCGGCCTTTTCAAGATCGTCAGCGAGGGCTCGATCGCCTCGGGTGTTCGCCGCATCGTGGCGGTGACGGGAGCGGAGGCGATCGCCTGGCTGCACCGGCGCGAGCGCGAGACCATGGCCGCGGCCCGGCTCCTTCGAACCTCGCCCGACGAGCTAGAATCCAAGGTGGAGGCGACGCTCCGCCGCATCCGCGAGCTCGAAAAGGAGGTGGAATCGCTACGCGGTCAGCTCGCCCAGGCCCGCACCGGCGACCTGCTCGACAAGGTGCGAGAGGTGGCCGGAATCCGCGTGCTGGCAACGCGAGCGCCCGGCGACGCGGCGGCGCTGCGAGAGCTGGCCGATCGGCTGCGCAGCCGCATGGGATCGGGCGTGGTCGCCCTCGGCTCCGAATCCGACGGCAAGGCGGTGCTCCTGGTGGCGCTGACCAAGGACCTGGTCGACCGAGGCCTGCGCGCCGGCGACTACGTCCGCGAGATGGCCAAGGAAGTCGGCGGCCGCGGCGGCGGCAAGCCCGACATGGCCCAGGCGGGCGGGCCCGACGTCTCCGGCCTCGACCGCGCGCTCGAGCGCATCTTCGAACTCGTCGCCGATGGGAGGGCAGATGTCCGAAGTACTCCGTGACCTGCACGGTCCCCTGCTCGTCGTCCGTCCCCCCGTCCCCGCCACGGTCAACAAGGCGGGGGTGAACTACAAGAGCGAGGTCACGCACCTCGAGTACTCGCCGCGCGGTGCCTACGACGAGTGGCTCGCCATCTGCGAGGGAATCCTCGCCTTCGGGGGCGACGCCATCTTCGACTTCGAGGAGGAGGACGAGCCCTTCCTCGACGTCGGCGAGCTGAGGCTGGAGCGCGACGGCACCATCCGGGCGGAGGACGGGCGCGCGGTCGGCCACATGGACGAGGTCTCCACCGGCCGCGTCTTCACCGCCAACGGACCGTGGGTGGTCCTGGAGGGCAACCGGCTCCGCGCGCTTCTTCCCAACCTCGTCTGGCACCGTCGCAACGAGCACTGGTACTACCGGAGGCTGCTGTCCCGCATCGCCGAGGCGGGAGGCTACGAACTGGAGCTCGACGCCAATCCCCACGCCTGGGAGGGAATGGCCGACGTGGCCGCGGTCGGCGATCGCGTGGTCCTGACCTACACGATCAGGGGCCACTACGACCAGCACACCTCGCCCAAGACCTTGCGCTCCACCCGCGAGGGCGTGGCCTATGCCGCCGACTTCGCGGGCATCCCCGAGGAGGCGCGGATCTACGCCGAGCTCGTCTATCCGCATTTCCACGGCGACACGGTGCATTTCAGCGTCCGGCCGCCCGGGGGTGGCGCGCCGAAGCTCGTCCACTATCCCGGCGGCCTGTGGGGCGACCACCACCAGCAGGTCAAGGAGGCGCTCGGCGGCGATGCCATCGTGCCCATCGGGCGCGAGGATGCGGTCGAGGCCTACGCCGGCAATTCGCGCCAGGTCGAGGGCGGCGTCCTCGTCCCGGAGGGGACGAGCGAGGCCTTCACCTCCGCGCTGGAGGCGCTGGGCTTCTCCATCCGCCGCATCGCCCTCTACGAGCTCTTCGGCAAGGCGGGTGGCGGCCCGGCCTGCGCCACCCTTTATCTGCCGCGGGGCCTGCGCATCCCCGCGGATTCGCCGCTGCGCTACAGCGTTCGGCGCGAGGAAGCGCGACGACGCCGGGAGCGGCTCCCCGAGCGACTCCTCGTCGACCCCGCCTATTTCGAGGGCAAGCCCCGCGGCTGACCACGGCTCGCGCCACGCCTTTCACGGAGCGCGACGTCGTCGCCGGGCATCATTCCCACGCGGCCACGGCGTCGAGGTAGGCGTAGGGGTTCTCGCCCAGATCGCCGTGCCAGCGCTCCCGCCAGCTCTCGGCGGGCGAGCGCCCCTCCTCGAGGACCTGCTCGACGGGCTCGAGGACCACGCGCTCGTCGGTGGCGTTGGCGTGCGGGCAGGCCTGGCGCCGAAGCCCCTCGGAGGAGATGCGGAAGAGCTCGCGCGCCAGGTCGAGGACGGCGCCGCGCTCGCACCGCGCGGCCAGGCCCCTTCGCGCCACCTCGAGCTGCAGCTCGAGCCTCGCCTCGAAGCGCATCCCCGCCAGAAGCTCGTCGGCGGCACGCAGCGCCTCGTCGTCGTAGAGGATGCCCTTCCACAGCGCCGGCAGCGCGGCGTTCATCGAGGGACTGCAGGCGTCCGCGCCACGCACCTCGATGAAGCTCTTGGCCCGGACCTCCGGGAAGAGCGTGGTGAGGTGATCCTCGAAGTCGCCCATGTTCGCGACATGGCCGTCGAGCCCCTCCTCGAGGAACTGCCGGAAGGTGAGGTGGTGCGCCGGGATGTAGCGGCCCTCGCGGCGGATGAAGAACATGGGCACGTCCAGCGCGTACTCCACCCAGCGCCGGTAGCCGAAACCCTCGTCGAAGACGAAGGGCAGAAGCCCGCACCGGTCCGGGTCGACGTGGTTCCAGACCTCGTAGCGGAAGGAGGTCCAGCCCGAATCGCGCCCGTTCACCAAGAAGGAGTTGGCGTACATCGCGGTGACGAGGGGCGAGACGGACATGGCCACCCGCATCTTGCGCGCCATGTCCTCCTCCGACGACCAGTCGAAGTTGGCCTGGACCGTGGCCGTCATCAGCATCATGTCGAGCGCGTGCTTGCCCCGGGTGGGCAGGTAGGCGCGCATCACCCGGTACCGCTCCTTGGGCATCCAGGGCATCTCGTCCACGGTTCCGAAGGGCCGGTAGCCGATCCCCAGCCAGCGGATTCCCAGCTCGACGCCGATCGCCCGCGCCTGGGCCACGTGGTGCAAGAGCTCCTCCTTGCAGGCATGGGCGCAGGCGAAGGCCTCCCCCGAGAGCTCGAACTGGCCTCCCGGCTCCAGCGAGAGCGTTGCCCCCGGCCGGACCCCGGCGACGCGTGAACCGTCCGGCTCGCGGTAGGGCTCGAAGCCGAAGCGCTCGAAGCGCTCCAGCACGGCCTCGATCCCTCTCGGTCCCTCGTAGGGCACCGGATGGAGAGTGCCCTCCAGAAAGCCGAGCTTTTCGTGCTCCATGCCCACGCGCCACCTCTGACGGGGCTTTTCGGCGCGCTCGAAGAACCGGATCAGATCGTCGATCGAGGTGATGGGGGGCTGCTGGCCCTTCTCCACGTCCAACGACATGCAGATCTCCCGAAAACCGGCCGGGCGCTCTTGCGCGACGCCGGGTCGGCCAGGCGTTATAGAGCGGAAGCGGCCGCTCGGCACCTTTCACGAACTGCCAGGGGCGATTTCGATGCGAAAGGGGCCAGACGGTCGCGCGGAAAGGAAATCGCGAATGGAGATCCTCTTCGTCATGGACCCGCTGGAGCGGGTCTCACCGCGCACGGACACCACCTATGCGCTGATGCGCGAGGCCGAACGGCGCGGCCACGCGCTCTATTTCGCCGAGGCCGGGGCGCTCTCGATGCGGGGCGGAACGCCCTGGATCCGGGCCCGCCCCGTCAGCGTCCTCGTGGAAGGGGCCACGCACCGGTGGCTCGGCGAGGAGGTCTTCCGAGAGGTCTCCTCCTTCCCCTCCGTCTGGCTGCGAACCGACCCGCCCTTCGACGCCGCCTACCTGGAAGCGACCTGGATCCTCGACCGGGTCGACCGGTCGCGCTGCCTGGTGGTCAACGACCCCACCGGCGTCCGCGCCGCCAACGAAAAGCTCTACGCCCTTCGCTTTCCCGAGCTCTGCCCCACCTCCCTGGTCACACGCGACGTGCGGCTCTTGCGGGAATTCGTGGAAGAGCACGGCGAGGTCGTGCTCAAGCCGCTCTCCGGCCACGCGGGCGAGGGCATCCTCTTCGCCCAGCGAGGGATGCGGGGCCTCAACGCCCTCCTGGAGGCCGCCGTCCGCGACGGCCGCACCGAGGCGCAGGTCTACCTGCGCGCCGCCGAAAAGGGCGACAAGCGAATCCTCGTCCTGGACGGGGAGCCGCTCGGGGCGATCCTTCGCGTGCACGCGCCGGGCGAGGAGCGCAACAACCTGCACTACGGGGGGCGGGCGTTCGCCTGCGACCTCGACGAGGAAGATCGGCGGATCGTCTCCACGATCGCTGCGCAGCTTCGCGCCGACGGGCTCTATTTCGTCGGCCTGGACGTGATCGGCGGCAAGCTCACCGAGGTCAACGTCACCTCGCCCACGGGGATCCAGGAACTCGAGGCCCACCAAGGGCCGGGCGCCTGCACCCGCGTCATCGAGTGGCTGGAGCAGCGCGTCCCGGCGGCCCGGTAAACCGCGCCGCCGGGATGAAATCGCCCGCTCCGTTGTTGCTCCTGCAGCAGGCCCGGGGCGGGTCCTACCGGGGCGGGTCCCAGGAGCCTGCTGTAGTAACCGACCGTCGCGAGGCGGCGGAGGCGGAAGGCGAGGCCGGCAGGCGCAGCCACGAGCGACGCAGGCGTGCCTCCTGGGGCGGGCTCCCCACCCCGCATCCGTCGCCGCAGTCGGCTGGTTGCTGCAACAGGCTCCTCGGTCGTGATTTGGCGCTTCGCGCTCCTTGAGCGGTGAATTTCCGCTGCCTATGATCGCCGCTGCGAGCCTGTCTCGTCTCCCTTGCCACCTCGAACCCGACGGGAGCTTCCCAGGATGATCCGTAACGCTGCTCGCCTCCTCGCAGCCATCGTCCTACTGGGCGCATGGGGTCTCGCTTCGGGGCGCGGCCCCCACCTGCCCCTCCTCGCCGAGGCGCGCGCGGGCGCGGCCGATCCGCTTCAGGGGACTCCCGACCTCTCCCGTCTCCCGATCTTCAACCAGGTCGTGATGCGGGTGCGGGACAACTACTTCGATCCCACGCGCATCGACCCGCAGCAGATGCTCGTCGATGCCCTCGACTACGTGGAAAAGCAGATCCCCGAGGTGATGGTCGACGGCGACGTCCGCTCGGGCGAGGTCAAGGTGACGGTCGGCGAGGGCACCGCATCGTTCTCGATCGCGGACGTCGACACCATCTTCAAGATGAGCCTCCGCCTCAGCCAGATCATGGCCTTCGTGCAGAAGCACCTGCACCCCGATCACGACGAGGAGGCCCTCCAGAACATCGAGTACGCCTTGGTCAACGGGATGCTCTCCTCCCTGGACCCGCACTCCGTGCTGCTCAAGCCGGAGTACTTCCGGGAGATGAAGCTCTCCACCAAGGGTGAATTCGGCGGGCTCGGCTTCATCATCCAGATGCGGGAGGGCGAGCTCACCGTGGTGCGGGTGCTCAAGGGGACCGAGGACAACCCGACGCCCGCCTACAAGGCCGGCATCCGGCCCAAGGACAAGATCCTCAAGATCGAGGACGAGTCCACGGTGAACATGGACGTCTCCGAGGCGGCCGCGCGCCTGCGGGGCAAACCCGGCACCTACGTGCGCATCACCCTCCACCGGGAGGGCTGGCCCGAACCGCGCGAGATGCGCCTGCCGCGCGCCAAGATCGAGATCGAGTCGGTGATCTCGCGTCTGCTCGAGGACGACGTCGGCTACATCCGCATCAAGAACTTCCAGGGCAATACCGCTCGCGCGTTGCAAGCCGCGCTCAAGGACCTGCGCAAGCGGGCGAAGGGCGAGTTGCGCGGGCTGGTGCTGGATCTTCGTGGCAACCCCGGCGGCCTGCTCGACCAGGCCATCCAGGTCTCCGACACCTTCCTCGACGGCGGCACCATCGTCAGCACCGTCGGCATGAACAACCAGCTCAAGGAGGTGAAGAAGGCCACCGACCAAGGCAACCGCCTCCTGGAGAAGGACCTGCCCCTGGCCGTCCTCGTCAACGGCTCCTCCGCCTCCGCCAGCGAGATCGTCGCCGGCGCGCTCAAGAATCTCGACCGCGCCGTGGTCATCGGCCGGCCCACCTTCGGCAAGGGCTCCGTGCAGGTCCTTTACGATCTCCCCGACCAGTCGGCCCTGAAGCTCACCATCGCGCAGTACCTGACCGCGGGCGAGGTCTCCATCCAGGAGACCGGGATCACCCCCGACATCGAACTCATCGCCTCGCGCGTGGAAAAGGAGGCGGTCAACGTCTTCGCGCCGGTTCGCACCATGCGCGAGGTCGACCTGGAACGGCACCTGGCCAATCCCGCCGACATCCTCCCCATCGGCCAGAGCGGAGATACCGCCACCGCGCGCAAGGAGGACCCTGCGGAAAAGCCGCTCGTCTCCTTGCGCTACCTACGCGACGAGCTTCCCGCCGACGATCTTGCCGAGGAGGACGCCTCCGACGACCCCGACCCGGGCGAGGAGTTCTTCGAGGACTTCCAGATCCGCTTCGCCCGCGGTCTTCTCGCGGCCGCGCCCCACAGCAAGCGCTCCCAGATCCTGGCGCAGATGGGCGCCTACGTGGATCGGCGGGCCGCGGAGGAGGAGCGGCGGCTGGAGAAGGCCATCCGCGACCTGGGGGTCGACTGGTCGCCCGGGCAGAAGGTGGCGCGCAAGCCGGAGCTCGAGGTCCGTTTCGAGCCGCTGCCGACCCAGACCGTGACCGCCGGCGAGAAGGTCGAGCTGAAGGTGACGGTGACCAACAAGGGCCAGGTTCCCGTCCACCGGCTCCGCGCCTGGACCGACTGCGAGAGCAACCCCTATCTCGACCGGCGCGAATTCCTCCTGGGCCACCTTCCTCCGGGAGCGACCCGTACCTGGGTCACGCCGGTGGAGCTGCCTTCCTCGCTTTCGCCGCGGCGCGATCCGATCGTCCTTCGGCTGGAGGATGCCTCTGACACCGAGTACGAGCCCTTCTTCACCGAGCTGGACATCACCGGCCTACCGCGGCCGCGCTTCGCCTACACGTGGCAGGTGGTGGAAAAGGGCGGGCCAGGGGTCGGACTGCCGCGGCCGGGTCAGAAGCTGGAGCTCCGCGTCGACGTCCAGAACGTCGGCCGCGGGCCCAGCTCGGAAACGACCTTCGCCTCGATCAAGAACAAGGGCAACGAGAAGATCTTCATCGAGAAGGGCCGCTGGAAGGTGGGCGAGCTGGCTCCCGGCGCAGGCGCCCAGGCCGTTTTCGAGATCCACCTCAAGGAGGGCTACCAGGAAGAAACCATGCCCCTGCAGCTCGTCGTCTACGACGAGAAGCTGGAGGAGGTCACCGTCGAGGAGCTGAAGATCCCGGTCCTGCACGAGCCGGCGGCACTCGCCCCCCTCAACCAGCGAGTCCGGGCGAAGGAAGCGGTGCTCTTGCGCAGCGCGCCACACGAGGCGGCGCCCCGGGTGGCGGAGGTCCCCGCGGGCAGCGTCCTCGAGGCCTCGGGCCGGATGGGCTCCTGGATCAAGGTGAAGTGGGGCTCGGGCCGCTTCGGCTTCGCCGAGGCTTCCCGCTTCGACCCCACCCGGGACCGGGTCGCTGCGGAAGGCGTCCGCTTCGCCCCGGGGCGCGTCCCGCCGGAGATCGTCTTCGCCACTGACGGCTCCAGCGGAGGCATCGCCTCCCTGGGCGAGCGATTCAGCCTCTCCGGGACGGTGACCGGTCCGGATCTGCGCGACGTCTACGTCTTCGTCAACGACCAGAAGGTCTTCTTCGGCAAGTCGAAGGACGGCGAGCGCCTCGAGTTCTCCGCGGAGTTCCCGCTCAAGGAGGGCCTCAACCACGTGGTGGTGGTCGCCCGCGACGGGCACGGCCTGACCAGCCGCCGCATGCTCTCCGTCCTCCGTCGCAATCCGGAGGTGGCCCGCCGGCTGCCGGCGCCCGCCTCGCCGGCGCCCTGAAGCCTTCCCCTCTCATACCTGGAGGAACGACCACGTACCCCACGATCCTCCACCCCTCGTCCTTCTCACCTGGTGCAACGTACGTGCGCACAGGCGAAGACGGCGCGCCGGCGGTCCCACCGACCGGGCAGCCGCCGCCCTCCGCCGCGCCCGCGTCCCTCGGGGTCTTGGATCTACGCCCACCCGCAGGACGAAAGCCGCCCCCGCTTGCCCGATCGAGTGGCGAAAAGGCGGGTCGGATTTTTAGGCTTATTTGCATTTTCCTTTCTGGATCCGGGGCGCTCCCCCGTGGAAAAATCGCACCGTGACGCCACGTCTCTTCGCCGTCGCCGGCGCCCTCGTGCTGTCGGCCGTCGGGCTGATCCTCTACAAGGTCCTCGCCCTCGGCTACGAACCCTGGCCGCAGCCTGCGCCTGACCGCTGGTCGGTCCAGATCGAGATCCCGCTCAAGCTGCGCGCCGACGAGAGCGAGATCGCCTTCTTTCTGCCCGCCGACGGGCCCACCCAGCGCATCTACGACGAGCGGGTGGACGCGGCGGGGATGAGCTTCTTCATCCGGCCGCGCGGCCCCAACCGGATCGGGATGGCGCTGGGCCGCCCGGAGGACGGCGTCCGCCTCACCTATCAGTTCTCCGTGCGCACCCGACCGCAGCCGGTCGATCCGCTTCCCGAGGTCATCCCGGCGATCTCCGAGGACGAGCGGAAGCATTTCTCCGACCTGCTGGCCTCCACGCCCACCATCCAGAGCGAGTCGGAGGTGGTCGCCGCGCTCCTGGAGGAGCTCGCCGTCGATCCCTCCAACCGTGCGGCGGCCTTGCGGCAGATCCACGAGTTTCTGGTCAAGGACGTGGAGACGACGGATGGCCGCGAGGGTCCGCAGGACGCCGCCTCGGTTCTACGTGCCGAGCGCGGCGGCAGCCTGGGCAAGGCGCGCGCCGCGGTGGCGCTCTTGCGCGCAGTGGGGATCCCCGCGCGCGTGGTTGCCGGCGTCCGCCTGGTGGACAGCGGCCGCGGCGAACTCGTCCACTGGGTGGAGGCGCGCCTCGACGGCCGCTTCTGGCCGCTCGACCCGCTGGGCGGCGCCCTGGGCTTTCTGGCGGAGGAGCGGCTGCAACTTCACGTCGGCGATGGCCCCGCGGTGGAGGCTCGAGGCGCCGAGGCGGGCTACCGCATCTCGATGCTGCGAGAGAGGGAGACGCAGTACCAGATCTACCGCCGCCGCGTCTCCAACTCCGACCGCCTCCTCGACAAGCTCTCGCTCTACTCGCTTCCGGTGCAGGCGCAGCTCGTCTACCGGCTGCTCCTCCTCGTCCCGCTCGGGGCGCTCGTGGTGGCGATCTTCCGCAACCTCATCGGCGTGCCGACCTTCGGGACCTTCGGGCCGATCTTGCTCGCGCTTGCCCTGCGTGAGACGGGAATCCTCTGGGGGCTACTCCTGCTCGGCGTAGTGGTTGTCTTCGGCTGGCTCGGCCGGCAGATCCTCGACCGCGCCCGCCTTCTCATGGTGCCCCGGCTCTCCTTCCTGCTCACGCTGGTCATTCTCATCATCGCCGGCGTGATGGTCGTGGCGGAAAACCTCGGTCTGCACCGCGCGGTCACCACCGCGGCGTTCCCCATCGTCATCCTGACGATGACCATCGAGCGCCTTGCCATCGCCATGCAGGAGGAAGGTCCAGAGAACACCGCCAAGCTCGTTCTCGGAACGCTGCTGGTCGCGATCACCGGTTACTGGGTGATCGCCAACGATCAGCTGCAGCACTTCGTCTTTACCTTTCCCGAGGTCCACCTGGTGACGCTGGCGCTGCTGCTCGTCCTCGGGCGCTACACCGGCTATCGCCTGAGCGAGTGGGCGCGCTTCCGCGCCTTCCACCGCGATGGCCTGCAGAGAGCCGGCTGATGCGCTGGAACCGGGCACTGCGAGAAGCGGGAGTGCTGGGCATCAACGCGCGCAATGCGCGCTTCATCGCCCGCTACAACCCGCGGCGGCTCTTTCCCCTGGTGGACGACAAGCTCCGCTGCAAGGAGCTCTGCCGCGAACACGGTATCCCCACCCCGGAGCTCTACGGCGTGGTGGAGGCGCACGGCGATCTGCGCCGCCTCGGCGATTTCCTCGCCGGCCACGAAGAATTCGTCATCAAGCCCGCCCGGGGGGCCATGGGCAACGGCGTGCTGGTGATCGCCGGCCGCGAGGGCGAGTTCTACCGCAAGGCCTCCGGCGTCCTGCTCGACGAGCGAGCGGTTCGCCACTACGTCAGCGGAATCCTTTCGGGCCTCTATTCGTTGTCCGGAACGGCAGACCGGGCGATGATCGAGTACCGCATCAAGCGTCACCCGCTCTTCGAGCCGATCTCGGTCGGAGGCGTGCCCGACCTCCGGGTGATCGTTTTCAAGGGCGTCCCCGTCCTGGCCATGGTGCGCCTGCCCACGCGCAAGAGCGACGGGCGCGCCAACCTGCACCAGGGCGCGATCGCCGCCGGCATCGACATCGCCACCGGCACCACCACCCACGCGGTGCAGTCGAGCCGGTTGGTCGAGGACCATCCCGATACCGGCGCCCGCGTGATCGGGATCCGCATCCCCCACTGGGAGGAGATCCTGCGGATCGCTGCGCTCACCCACGACATGACCGGACTCGGCTACATCGGCGTGGACGTGGTGCTGGATGCCGAGCTGGGGCCGATGCTTCTGGAAGCCAACGCTCGCCCGGGCCTGGCCATCCAGATCGCCAATTTCCAGGGCCTGCTGCATCCGTTGGAGCAGATCGAGCGAGTCGACACGCGCCGCCTCTCCGTGGAGGAGCGCATCGAGCTGGCCCGCCGCCTGCGCTCGCCGGCGCCCGCGCCGGTCGAGCCTGCTCCGGCCAGGGAGGCGGTGACCGGATGAGCTTCGCTCGCATCGCCTTTCTTGCCGTCCCTGCCCTCGCCCTCGTCCTGGCGATCGAGACCGAAAACGCCCGGCCGCAGAACGCGCCCGAGGCTCCGCCCTCCGAGGAAATCGTCCGCAAGGTCCGCCTCTCGGTGCGCGTGGAAGGTGACGGCCGCGACGCCTACCTCGAGATTCCCCTCCCCGTCTCCGACGAGCGGCAGACGGTGCTGGTAGAGAAGCTGCAACCCCGCGGATTTCGCGTCGAGGAGGTGGAGCGCGACGGCAACCGCCTCGCCATCCTCAGCCACCCGGCCTTCGAGGGGCGAAAGCGCATCACCTACGAGGCGACGGTTCGACTGCGGCCGGCGCGCTTCGAGGTTCCGGAGGTCCCGGTCGCGGCCGACGATCCGCCCCGCGAGGAGTGGAAGTGGCTCCGCCCCACCCGCCAGCTCCAGTCGGCCTCGCCCCTCATCCGCGAAAAGCTCATCGACTATGCCCGTCCGCGGCTCGCCGAGGGAGAAAACGACGCGCTGCGCATCTGCTGGGACCTGGTCAAGACTGGCTACCGTCGCAAGAAGGACGGCAGCAAGACGGTGCTGAAGGCCACGCGCACGGGCCATGCCGCGCCCAAGGGGATGGAGCGTTTGTTGGCCACCTTCCTGCGCACCAGCGGCGTGCCCTCCCGGCCCGTGCACGGCGTCGACCTCGGCCTCTCCCGCAAGAAGCGCTCGCGCTTCTGGGTGGAGGTGAAGGTCGGCGACGAGTGGATCCCCATGTCCGTCTCTCGCGACCTCTGGGGCGAGCTTCCCGCCGAATACCTCAAGCTCGCCCACGGCGACCGGCCCCTCTTCGTCCGCGACGGCATCGCTTCGCTCTCGTTCCGCTGGCGCGTGAGCGACGTCGAGAATGCTCGGGAGGTGATCGAGCCATGAGAGGGATGCGAGCCCTCGCCTCGTTGCTTCTGTGGGCCTGGGCACTGCCCGCCCTCGCCGCCCTGGACGCAGATCTGGTCCTCGTCCATGGCCACGACCCGGCGCGCCTGCTCTCCGCTTACGCGGCCGCGGCCAGGGCGCCGCGCAAGGGCTCCGACGCCGCCGCACGGCTTCCTCCGGTGATCGCCTGGGCGGAAGGCGAGGAGCAGTGGACCCAGGACCTCATCGACCGCATCGCCCCGCGCAAGACGGTCTGGATCGCGCCGCCGGACGTACCCGCCGATACCTTGCGCATCCCGGGCCGCGTCCAGCGAATCGTCGCCTCCGACGACGAGATCGGCCTGGCCATCGCCGAGGCCGCCTTCTCCCCCTCGGATCGGCCCTCGGCGGTCTGGGTGGCGGACGAGCGAGATCCGGCATCGGCCATCGCCGCCTCCGCACTGGCGGCCGTCCATCGCTCGCCCCTCCTCGTCGCCACCGGTCGGCTGACGGAGGCCGTGCACGCGGCGGCCACGCTCGCGGAGCGACTGAGCGCAGACGAGGTGGTGGTGGTCGGCAAGGCCGACCAGGGCCGGCTCGCCTCCCAGCTCGGCACCAAGGTGCGCGTCCTCACCCACCAGGACGCGCTACGCGCCCTCCGCGCCAAGGTGCGCGGCACCCGGCGCCTGGTGGCGGTGGCGCCCGCCGACGCGCGTGGCCCTTTCTCCCCGCCGAAGCTCTCCCTCGTGGCGGTTCCCTACGTGCTCGCCAAGGGCGCGGCGCTCGCTTACGTGGGCGAGGGCCCGGGCGAGGGGAAGACGCCCGAGGACGTGGTCCACCAGCTCGAGTCCCAGGGCGAAGGCCCATTCGACTTCATCACCCTGATCGGCGACTGGCTGGCCATCCCCCTGCGCGAGGTGCAGGACATCGACCAGGTCGCTCGCGGCGCCGAAAACCCGCGCGTCCACAAGATCCCGCCCTTCGTCGACCTCGAGGGCGCGCCCTCGGATCGGTACGTCGGCCGGCTGGCCGCGCTGGACGCCTTCGACCTCTCGCGCTGGATCGCCCGCATCGTCCACGGCATCGAGGCCAAGGGCGTCGACGGCGTGCTCGTCTTCGCCAACGCCCACGACAAGTTCATCCTCGGCGAGACCATCAGCCGGACCACCTCCGCCGAGCTCGCCAATGCCGGCGTCAAGGTCCGCTCCTACTACCGCGACCAGATCACCAAGGAGCTGATCGAGCGGGAGCTCCCGCGGCACGCGCTCGTGCTCTGGGAGGGCCATCCCACCGACCTCACCCTCGGCGACGACGCCCTCCCCGCGCCGGGCCGACCACTCCCTCCGGCCACGGTCTTCCTCCAGGGCTGCTATACTCTGGACCGTTCCGATCCCTTCGTCCTCGTCGAACGCGGTGCCAACGCGGTGCTGGGCACCTACATGGCCGTCTACTCCTCGAGCGGCTCCGCCTTCGCCCGCGCCTACGTCAACGCCCAGGTCCACCGCGGTGCAACCGCCGGCGAGGCGCTCGCGAGCGCGCGCAACTACCTGCTCACCGTCGTCGAGTTGAAGAAGCGGCGGGGCTTTTCCGACTGGCGCAAGACGCTGCGCGCCGCGCTCTCCTTCGACCTTTGGGGCGATCCCGAAGCGCCGCCCCCGGTGCAGACGCGCGCGCCGAAAAAGCCGGCGGTCGCCGCACGCCTGAGGGGAAACCGCCTCACCGTCACCATCCCCGCCTCGCCTCTTCCCCTCGCCCAGGCGGGGCCCTACGAGGCCAGCGTTCGCCCGGGCGGGGCCCTCGCCGGCCTTTACGACTTCGTCGAAAACGAGGAGGGCGAGGTCGTCGGTCGGCGCCTCTCCGAGCTCTTCTTCGTCGAGGT
This sequence comes from Pseudomonadota bacterium, assembly GCA_003242475.1. Classification (GTDB taxonomy): domain Bacteria; phylum Myxococcota; class Myxococcia; order Myxococcales; family Vulgatibacteraceae; genus ZC4RG40. The sequence goes on along the minus strand of QGUN01000013.1, from coordinate 25,924 downwards.
CGAGCTCCCGGAGTCCTTCGGCGACGCCCCGACGATCTCCGCTCCGTACCCCGAGCAGACCTACGCCTGGGTCTTCTCGCCGCGCACCCGCACGCTCTCCCTGCTGATCCACCAGGACGCCCTGCCCCGCCCCGGTGCCGCAGCCGCGCTCCAGTTCACCGTGATCCCCACCCCGCCCCCGGTCCCCAGCGACGGCTGAGCCGGGCCCCGCCCCCCGCCTGCACGGGCGAGCCCGGCGGCCCGGCGATTCACGGCTCGGTTCCGGTCAGAAGGAGACGACGCCGGTCCACTGCTCCGGCGGACGGCCCGCCGTCAGCGGTCGCACCTGGACCGTGACCCGGCGATCGGAGTGATCCAGCGACCAGAAGAGCGCATAGCCCTCGGCCCGCACCCGATCGGCCGCATGCTGGAACCGCCAGGCGAGGCGGTTTACGTTACGCGCCCATGCCTTCGCTCGATTTTCGCATCCCGACCCCCGAGGAGCAAGAAAGCTACGCGGAAATCTTCGCCCGCTCCTTCGGGCTGGAACCGGACGATGCGGTGCAATGGGTGCGGAATTTCGGCTACGAGAACACCCGCGTGCTGGTCGAGGGTGGACACGTCCTCGGCGGCCTCGTCGTCTATCGAGCCGGCCAGTGGTTCGGAGGAAGGCGAGTACCGATGGGCGGCATCGCCGCCGTCGCCATCGATCCGCCGTACCGGGGCCGGGGCTGCGCCACGGCCCTGATGCGGGAGGCGGTCCGTGCCTTCGCCGAGGAGGGTTTCCCCATCGCCACCCTCTACCCCGCCACGCCGGGCATCTATCGACGCGCGGGGTTCGAGCAGGCGGGTAGCCGCTTCGAGATCCGTGTGCCGCTTTCTCAGTGCCTCTTTCGCGAGCGGGAAGTCGTGGTACGCGCCGAGACGCCCGACGATCGCCGGACCATCGAGGAGCTGCACCGCCGGCACGGCGCGCGCTACCCCGGCACCCTCGATCGCTCGGATCCGCTCTGGGCCCGCATCCGAAATCCGGGAGGCTCCCGCCGCACCGCGGCTACCTGCTCGCAGGGCCAGACGGGGTAGAGGGCTACTGTTTCGCCGCCTCCCACCGCCTTCCGAACCAGAGAAACGAACTGCACGTCTCCGACTACGTTGTCGAGACTCCAAGAGCTGCCCGGACGCTGCTCGCCTTCTTCGGCACCCACGCCTCACTCGCCGACGAGGTCGTCTGGTACGGAAGCGCCTCCGATCCACTGCTCGCTCTGCTCCCCGAGCAGCGAAGCCGCATCACCCTGCTGCAGGTATGGATGCTGCGGCTCCTCGACGTCCGCCGGGCGCTCGAGAGCCGCGGCTATCCCGAGGCGGTCTCCGCTCGCCTGGAGCTCGAAGTCCAAGACGACTGCATCCCCGAAAACTCTGGCCGCTTCGTCCTCGACGTCTCCGGCGGAAAGGCGGAGGTCCGGACCGGCGGATCGGGCCGGCTCCGCCTCCACGTTCGCGGCCTGGCCGCGCTGTATACCGGCTTTCTCTCACACGTCGACCTCGGCCTTCTTCGCCTCGCCGAAGGAGAGCCGCGGGACCTCGCCCTCGCCGGCGCGCTTTTTTCCGGGCCGCCTCCCGCCATGCCGGAGATCTTCTGAAGCGCGTGTCCAGGATGTGTTGCACCGCACCCGTTCCGAGGTCGAGGACGGCCGCCGCCCTGCGCTCGGTGACTCCGTAGACCCGGTTTCCGCGGACCAGGCGCGGGCGCAGCGGCTCGACCTCGACGGGCGCTCCGAGCCCGAGGAGCAGGCCGGGGCGCACCTCGTCTCGCGCGAAGTAGACGCCCGGGCCCGCTCCCGCATACATCCCGAACCACCTCTCCTCGGATGCGTTCCGATGTCGAAAGGGAACGGCGGGGCGAATCATCCCCTCGAAGACGAAGGTTCGCCCGGTCGCCACCTCGATGGCCGTCACCTTCGCCTCGCTGACCAAGACCTCATCGGGCAGGTCGCAGGGATCGTCATCCAGTGGCGAACCTCTGGCGACTCGCGGAGGTGGAGCGGGCTCACTTGATCGCCACGCCCGCGATGTGGGGGCCGACCACGGGGATGGGGAGGCGAGCCTCCTCGATCTCCACCCCGGCAAAACCTGCGGCGCGGATGGCGGCCGCGGTGTCGCGGTCCGGGTGGCAGCCATCGGCCAGGACCTTCCACAGCGGTCGGAGAGCGCGCTGTACGGCACGGCGACCGCTTCCGCTGGCCGCTCCCACGTGCTCCACGAAGGCGAAGCGTCCGCCGGGGCGCAGCACGCGCAGGACCTCTCGCAGGGTCTTCGGCAGGTCGTGCACCGTGCAGAGGACGAGCGAGCAAAAGACGCCGTCGAAGGAGGCGTCCTCGAAAGGAAGGCGTTCGGCGGCGCCGCTCCAAACTTCGCCCTTCATCCCCTTGGCGCGCAGCCGCATTTCCAAAAACTCGCGCGCGTAGGGATTGGGCTCGAGCGCCACGTAGTCGACGCTGCGGCGGAGGTGGTCGAGATTGGCGCCCGCGCCGGCACCGATCTCCAGGACCCGGCCTTCCAGACTGCCGAAGTACCGGCGCTTCCAGGGGGCGACCAGGCGCTCGTAGCGCTCGCTGCCGTGGGCGAGGATGGAGGCCTGCAGCCGCTTGTACCAGCGAAGGTGGGAGAAGGGCGCGTAGCCCGTGCGAACGTCCGCTTCCATCGTCCCGAACCTGCCTCCATGGAAGCGAGAATGGAAGGGGCTTCGCGCGCCATGACCGCGCAGGGAAGCCTGCGAGATTCGAGGCGAATCCTCGTTGACAGGCCCCTGCCCCCCCACTACATGCTGGCGTGCCCAAGGCACCGTCCGGCGCGCTGGGCCGGCCAGAGGTCGGCCCGGCGTGGCGGCTCGGCGGCCTGCGCTCGCCTTACCGAGGGCCTCGGCGGTGCCGCCGTTTCACCATCACTTCACGCGGAGGACTGGCTCGTCGATCCACCGATGCCGAGACCGACTCGACCGAGATCTGCCTGCAGCCGCCCCGGGGGCGCATGCGCGCTCGCCGGCGGAATGCTGACGAGGAGCCCGCAGCGGTGAAGGCCTTTCATGTCGCCCTTCTCCTGAGTCCCTTTCTTTCCGCGCCCCTCGTCCTGGCGCTGGGGCGCAGGCTGGGATCCCGGACGGGCTGGGCCGCCCTGGCAGCGCCCCTGCTCGGCCTGGTCTCCTGCGCCGCTCTCTATCTGGACCCGCAGGCGCGCGGCACCACGTTCTCACTGAGTTGGGTGCCGAGTCTAGGGGTGGCACTCGCCTTCACCGCGGACGGCCTGGCGCTCTTCTATGGCCTGCTCGTCGCGGGGATGGGTTTGCTCGTCACGCTGTACGCCACCCACTACCTCGACGACCGCTACGGTCGGCACGGCTCCTTCTACTTCACCCTGCAACTCTTCATGGGCGCGATGCTGGTGACGGTCTTCACCAGCAACCTTCTCGTCCTCTTCGTCGCCTGGGAGCTGACGGGGATCACCTCCTTCTTCCTCATCGGCTTCCAGCACGACCAGCCGAAGGCGCAGCGTGGCGCCCGGATGGCGCTTGTGACCACGGTGACGACGGGCCTGGGCCTTCTTGCGGCGATCGCGCTGCTCCAGCAGATCTTCGGCACGCTGGATCTGACGCGGATTCTCGCCACGCCCGCGCCGCCGGAGAGCCGCGGCCTGCTCTCGGTCGCCTTCGGGCTCGCCGCGCTCGGCATCCTCGGAAAGTCGGCGCTCGTCCCCTTCCACTACTGGCTGCCCAACGCCATGGCCGCGCCGACACCGGTCAGCGCCTACCTCCACTCGGCGACGATGGTGAAGCTGGGAGTCTTCCTCTCGGCGCGGCTTTTCCCGGTCTTCGGGGACCTGCCGACCTGGGGGCCGGTCCTCGTCGCCTTCGGCTTTTCCACCTTCCTCCTCGGGGCGCTGCTCGCGCTGCTCTGCTACGACCTCAAGGCGATCCTGGCCTACACCACCGTCGCCCAGCTCGGACTGCTCGTCGGTCAGTACGGGTGGGCCGCGCCGGAGGCGTTGCACTTCGGCGACCTCCTGCACGTCCTCAACCACAGCCTCTACAAGGCCTGCCTCTTCATGGTGGTCGGGATCGTCGACCACTGCACGGGTACGCGGGACCTCCACCAGCTCGGCGGGCTCTTTCGCAGGATGCCGCTGACGGGCGCGGTCGCCATGGTCGGCCTGGCGGCGATGGCTGGCCTGCCGCTCACCAGCGGCTTCGTCAGCAAGGAAATCCTCCTCGAAACCGCGCTGCATCGGCCGGGGATGCTGGGGATGTTCTCCCTCGCGTCTCTCACCCTCGGCTCGGTCCTGCACGCCCTCGTCGCACTGCGCGTCGGCCGGCACGTCTTCTTCGGAAAGATGCCGGCTCAGCTCGAAGAGAGCTTCCACGCACCCTCCTTCGGTCTGCAGCTTCCTCCGCTTTTTCTCGCCGCAGGCGTCCTCCTCTTTGGTCTGTGGCCCGCCGGCTTCGGGGCCTTCGCTGGCTCCTTCGGCCCGGCCACGGTCCCGCACTTGGCGCTGTGGCACGGCTGGACGCCGGCGGCGCTCGTCAGCCTCGGAATCTTCGCCACCGCGGGGATCGCCTTCTGGCTGACCGAGCACCGCGGCTGGGCGCGCCTCTTCATGCCGCGTGCCGCCCGGATGGAGCGGATCTTCGACTGGGCGATCGACGGGATCCCCGCCTTCGGGCTGCGCTTCAATCGCGCCCTCGGCTTCGGGCGCAGCTCCCTCTATCTGGTCTTCGTCGCCGGAATCCTCTTCGGCAGCCTGATGCTCTTCGTGATCGTCCGTGCGGGCGAGATCGCTGCGCTCCTGGGCGCGCTCGGAGCTCCGGCGCCGAGCATGGACCGACTTCTGCGCTGGGGCGTCGTGGCGATCGTCTCCGTGGGGACCTTTCTCGCGATGCGGTGGGAGCGCCCCATCCCACAGCTCTTCGCCGTCTCGCTGGCCGGCTTCGGCGTCGCGTACTACTACGTGCTCTACCGTGCGCCCGACCTGGCGCTGACGCAGCTCCTCGTCGAAACGGCCACGCTCCTCCTCGTCCTTCTCGTCGTCGTCCGCTTCAAACGCGACGGCGCCGATCTCGAGCCGCTTCCGCCGAGAAGCCGCCGTTCTCGGCTGGCCCGCGTCGCCATCGCCACGGCGGGAGGTCTGTTCTTCGGGATGGGCGTCCTGCTCTTCCCCAGCCTGCCGCTGATGGAACGAGCCGGTGGCTACTACCTCGAGTCCTCCATCCCGCTCGCCCGCGGAGCCAACGCGGTGAACACCATCGTCGTCGACTTTCGCGGCTTCGACACGATGCTCGAGATCACCGCCCTGCTCATCGCCGGGCTGGGCTGCCTGGGTCTTCTTTCGCGCAAGCGACTCTCGCCGGTGGCGCGCTTCGAATTTCCCCACCGAGACCTGCTTCCGGTGCCGCGCGACTTCATCCTGCAGTCGGTAGCCCTGGGCGCGTTCGTCCCGCTCAACCTCTTCGCGTTGCACATCTTCTTTCGTGGGCACGACGCGCCCGGCGGCGGCTTCGTGGCGGGACTCATCACCGCGCTCTCGCTGATCCTCGTCAGCTTCGTGCTCGGGGTTTACGGCTTCCGTCGCCGCCTGCGGGTAATGCCGATGGTGGTCGCGGTGCTGGGCGTGCTCCTGGCGCTGGGCGTGGCGAGCTTCCCCGCCCTCCAGGGGCTCCCGCCGCTTTCGCACCGGCACTTCCACCTCGGTCCCTTCCCGGTAGGCACACCCATGCTCTTCGACCTCGGCGTGTACCTGGCCGTGGTCGGGGTGACGCTCAAGCTGGTCCTGCCCTTGATGAAGTCGGTGCACGGGCTGCCGGCCTTCGTGCAGGACGAGGTGGCCAATTTCACCTCGGCGCTCAGCGAACCGATCGATTACCGGCCCGCCCGTCCGCCCGCGGCCCGGACGAAGGAGGTGGCATGACGGCGCAGCTCGACACCGCCCTCCTGGTGACAGTCCTCGCCGGCGGCGCGATCTACCTCTGCCTCTCCCGCCGCTTCCTGCGAAAGCTGCTGGGCTTTCTGATGCTCTCGAACGCGGCCAACCTGGTCGTTCTCGCCATGGCGGGCGATCCGACCGGCGCGCGCGCCCCCACGCTGCACGAGGGAGTCGACCCGGCGACGGCGGTCGACCCGGTTCCGCAGGCCCTGATCCTGACCGCGATCGTGATCGGATTCTCGGTGGCCGCCTATCTGACCGTGCTGCTGTATCGAATCTACGTGGACTCGGGCACGGCCACGACGCCCCGGCTCGAACGCATCGCGGGCGGCTCGGACGGGCTCGACGACGGGGTGATCCGGTGAGCGTGCTCGTCGGCCTTCCCATCGCCCTTCCGCTCGGGACCGCCCTGCTCGCCCTGCTCTTTCCGCGTCCCTCCACGGCCCGGCGATTCGGCGTGGTGGCGGTCCTTGCCTTTCAGCTCGGCTTTTCGGTCTGGCTGCTGGAGACGGTGATGCGCCAAGGGCCGCTCGTCCTCGCTCTCGGGGGATGGGCGGTTCCCTACGGGATCGTGCTGGTGGCGGACACGCTCTCCGCGATCATGCTCGGCCTTTCGTCACTGACGGCGCTGGCCTGCGTGCTCTATGGCTTCGCCGAATCGCTCCGGGAGCACGAACACCCGCTGCGCGTGCCGCTCCTGCTTCTGCTGGTCGCGGGGATCCACCTCGCCTTCCTCACGGGCGACCTCTTCACCCTCTTCGTCGCCTTCGAGGTCTTCCTGCTGGCCTCCTACGGCCTGATGACGCTGCAGATGGTCGCCACCCGCACGCGGCGGGCGCTCCCCTACGTGACCATCAACCTCGTCGGCAGCACCCTCTTTCTCGCCGCCTGCGCCTTCGCCTACGGGCTTTTCGGGACGCTGAACCTATCCGAGATCGCGGTGCGAAGCGCAGAGCTTGTCGGCGACGTCCGCCTCGACCTGCTGGCGCTCCTCTTCTTCCTCGTCTTCGGGCTGAAGGCGGGCGTCTTCCCTCTCTACTACTGGCTGCCGGTGAGCTATCCGGCGCTGCCGACACCGGTGGCGGCCTTCTTCGCCGGCATGCTGACGAAGGTGGGCGTCTACGTCCTCATCCGGATGTTCGGGACGGTGCTGCCAGCGGAGCTCGGCTGGCTGCACGGGCTCGTCGCCTGGGTGGCAGGGCTGACCATGGTGATCGGGGTCCTCGGCGCGGTGGGCCAGAGCCGCATGCGCACGATCCTCTCGTATCACATCGTCAGCCAGGTCGGTTACATGGTGCTGGCCGTCGGGCTGTTTTCGCCCTTCTCGTTCGCCGCGGCCATCTTCTACGTCGTCCATCACATCGTGGTGAAGGCGTCGCTCTTTCTGGTCGGAGGCGTGGTCCTGCGGATCCACGGTACGGACCGCCTGGACGCGCGCGGCGGTCTTTGGACCGCAGCTCCCATCCTCAGCATCGCGTTCTTGCTGCAAGCCCTTTCCCTGGCCGGCATCCCACCGCTGAGTGGCTTCTGGGGCAAATTCCTCGTCATCCGCGAGGGTCTTTCCCAGGGGCAGTGGACGCTGGTGCTGCTCTCCCTCGTCGCCAGCGTCCTCACCCTGGTGAGCATGCTGAAGATCTGGTTCGGCGTCTTCTGGAGCAAGCAACCGGAAGGCGTGCCGCTCCGGCTCACGCCCTCCAGCCGCCGAATGACGGCCGCCGTCTGCTTGCTGGTCCTGGTCTCGCTGGGGATCGGGCTCGGGGCTGAGCGCGTTTTCGAGGTCGCCGAACACGCTGCGAACGAAACCCTCGATCGTGCCGGTTACGTGCAGGCCGTGCGCGCGGTCAACCAGGGGCTGAAAGGAGGCGAAGGGCCATGACAGTCGCGGCGACACCGGTGACGAAACGCCCTCTGCTTCTTCGGGCCTGGGGATTCGTCGTCTTCGTTTTTCACTTTTTCCGCGAACTCGTCCTGGCCAACCTCGACCTGACGATCCTGCTGCTGTCAGGAAAATACAAAGAGATCGAGCCGGGCTTCATCGAGTATCCGGTCGATCACCTGACCCGGCGCGAGCTCCTCATCCTCTCCCACTGCATCACGCTCACGCCGGGCTCGGCCACGATCGAGGTGGCGCCGGATTTCTCGAAACTGGTCATCCACGTCCTCGACATGCGGCGAAAGGAAGCCCTGATCCGCAGCATCCGCGAGGGCCTGGAAGGCCCGATCCTGAGGTGGACGCGATGACGCTGGCGAATCTCGACCTCTACCTCGTCGGCCTGGCGCTCTTCGCGACCGCGGCGGTCGGAGTGTGGCGGATCGCCACCGGGCCGACCACCCTCGACCGCATGGTCGGTTTCGACAGCGTGGCGATCACCGCTTCGGGGCTCGTCCTGGTCTTTTCCGCGGCGACGGCTTCGAACGACTTCATCGAATTCGTCTTCATCCTGGCCGCCCTCGGATTTCTGACCACGGTCGCCTACTTCTACTACCTGATGCAGCTTTCCAAGGACGACCCGAACTTCGACCCGGAGAGCAGGCCGTGAGCGCGCTCCAGATCCTCGGCACGGTCGTGATGATGCTCGGCAGCTTCCTCTTCCTCGTCGCCGCGATGGGGATCGTGCGACTGCCGGACGTCTACTGCCGCTCGCACGCGCTCGGCAAGGCGACCACGCTCGGCATCATGCTCCTTCTGGTCGGCTACGGGCTACGCGTGCCCGAGGCCTCGTGGCTGAAGATCCTGTTGATCGTGCTCTTCCAGATGGTGACGGTGCCGGTGGCCGCCCACCTCTTTTGCCTGATGGCCTACCGCAAGGGCATCGGGAGGTGAGCGGGAGCCCGCGACCGGCGGGCTCCCGGGTACCCCCGCCTCTCACGCGAGCGCCGCGGCCGAAGAGGAAGACGACGAAATGGTGTCCTCGTCCTCGGTCACGCCATCCAGAAGCGCCCGCAGCGGCCCGGCGCCGCCGACCCGCGCCTTCCGGTAGATCTGCTTGCGACGACCGCGAATGGTCTCGGGCGAGACGCCGAGGCGAGCGGCGGCTTCCTTGCAGGAGAGCCCGAGCATCAGGTGGTGCAGCTCGGCCCGCTCGGCCGGCGAGAGCCGCCACTTCTTGGCGAGCTCGTCCAGCCGCGCGCTGCGCGCCACGTCCGCCGGACGCGTGGCCTGCAGTAGCTGCAGCTCTCCGGGCAGCAGAGTGACGTCCAGATCGGCCCCGGGGCCGCCGGTCCTGCAGGCTTCCTCGAGCCGGGCGGCGGCGGCGGGAGCGCCGCCGTGAGCGAAGGCACGGCCGAGGCGCGCGCCGCCTTCGAGCCCGAGCGCCCGCCACAGCGAGGCGGCCGCCCACATCATCTTGCCGTTGTGGAGGAGACCGAGGGGTACGCCGGTCCGTGCCGCCACCGCCTCGAGTGCGGCGATGATCACGGGATCGCGGGGCTCGGGACGTGCAGCCGCGGCGGTCATCGCCCTCCGCTCCGCATCCGTGTACTCGCTCTCGCGCCGGGCGGCGACGACGAGCGTGCGGGGCTTGCCCCCCTCCGACCGCAGGATGACGAGCACGCTGCGCGTACCGCCGAGGATGGCCGCGTCACCGCGACCACCCGTCAGCTCGGCCAGCGTCGCGGCCCAGCCTTCCCCTCGCGGCCTGGGAGCGGCCTGCGCCACCGCAGCGGCGACCCGGATCGCGGTTCGCCACGCCGCTTCCTCGGCGAGACCGCGCCCGTACACCGACTGCGGCCCGATGAAAGGAGCGTCCAGATCGGCCACGACCACCACGTCGCACGGCGCAGCAGACGCCACGCGATCCGCGACGGCTTTGGGGGATGAGGGTCCTGCTTCGAGCGCCGTGCCGAGGGCGACGTTGGGGGTCTCACCTACCGGCGGCGCACTCACCGCTCCATCTCGCTCGCCTGGTCCCAGCATATCCTCCACTCCATGGCTTCCGGCCATCGCAACCACTCCATGCCCCCCGCCTGGCATGTGCCGGCCGATGGCTCTCTCGCCGACAGGAGGCGGAGAGTAGATGGGTATCGTCGGGTAGGGTGACAAGGGGGCGCCCGTTCAGGCCGACGCGCAGCGTCAGGCACTTGCTCCCGCAGTGATGGATCCCGATGCCCAACCGGCGCGAAACGCCAGTGCCCCGGGGGGTTGGACCGAAAAAACGCGGGCCGCGCCCCCAATGGGTCGCGGCCCGCGCAATTCGGGTCTACCGGGTGGTCAGGTCCAGGGGGGAGAGTCGGAGGCAGGGAAGGATTCGCGGCTGGCTTCCTCCACCTCGTCTCGCGCGACCGCACGGCGCCAGACCTCGCGCGCCGGGCCGCGATCCGCGAGACTGCGCGCGAAGAGCTCCATCGACCGGGCGATGAAGGCGGGCAGGTCTCCCGGCTTCCGACTGGTGACCAGATGACGGTCGACGCAGACCTCCTCGTCCACCCAGATGCCTCCCGCGTTGCGGATGTCCGTGGCGAGGCTCGGCCACGAGGTCAAGGTCCGCCCCGCCACCACCCGGGCCTCGACGAGGAGCCACGGCGCGTGGCAGATCGCGGCGACGGGCTTGTCCTCCTCGAAGAAGGCGCGAACGAAGCGAACCGCGTCCTCGTTGAGGCGGATGGCGTCGGCGTTGACGACGCCGCCCGGCAGAAAGAGCGCGTCGAATTCGGCGGGGTTCGCTTCCGAAAGAGGCTGATCGACGTCGAAGGCGTCGCCCTTGTCCGTGTGGTGGAAGGCGCGGATTCGACCCTTTCGATCCGAGAGAAGCAGGACCTCCGCCCCGGCCTTCGCGTAGGCATCCCAGGGCTTTTGCATCTCGACCTGCTCGACGCCGTCCGTCGCCACGCATGCGATCTTCAGCCCTCGAAGCGTCTCCGCCATCTCGTCCTCCTTCCCGCCGTGCGTGGAAATGGAAGCTGCGGGCCGAATCGGGGACCACCCCGAAGGGGGTGGTCCCCTGCGCTCATTCGTGGGCCTCGCTCCGCTTGCCCGCCTCGATCAGCTCGCGGACCTTCTGGCCCCCCTTCTTGCCGATCTCGGAGAAGAACTCCGGACCCCGCTGCTGGAGGACGGTCTCGCCACCCTTGCGACCGGCCTCCTGCACGGTCATTCCGCCCTTGGTGACTTTTCCTTCTTGCCTTCGTTCCGCCATGATGCTCCTCCACTTCGGGGGTTCTCACCCCAAGTTGGTCATGACGGAGCGCATGCGCACCTGCGGCTGGCACGCCGGGCAGGCTGCTACTTCCGAGGAGGAAGCTGCTTGAGAGTCTTCGCGATCGGCGACCTGCACCTCCCCTCCGCCCGCGAGAAGGACATGGACCGCTTTGGCTGGGTCGGCCACCCCGGCCCCCTGGCCCGCGCCTGGGACGAGATGATCGGGCCCGACGACCTGGTCCTGCTGCTCGGCGACATCTCCTGGGCAACCCGGCCCGCGGAGGCGACAGGCGACCTCGAATGGATCGAGGCACGCCCGGGCAAGAAGGTTCTGCTGAAGGGCAACCACGACTACTGGTGGCCGGGCAGCCGCAAGAAGCTCGAGGAGCTGCTCGCCCCCTACCCTTCCATCGTCGGCTTTCTGCACAACGGCAGCGCCTACCGCCACGGCCCCTACGTCTTGGCAGGAGTTCGCGGCTGGACCGTGCCCGAGGCTCCGCACCTGGAGGGAGTGGACGAGGAGATCCGACTCGAGGATCCGCGACCGGACCTGGTGGAGCGGGATGCCCAGCGCCTGGAGCGCAGCGTGCAGGCCGCCGAGGAGCTGGCCGATCCCGACTCGATCCGGATCGCCTGCATGCACTTTCCCCCGGTCTACGCCGGACCGAAGGAAACGCGCTTTACCCCCATCATCGAGAAGTTCCGTCCGCACGTCTGCGTCTACGGGCATTTGCACGGCCCGGGCATCGACGCGGGGTACACGGGCGAGCTGAGGGGGATCCGCTACCGGCTCGTTTCCTGCGACGCCGCCGGATTTCGCCCCGTCCTCGTTCACGAGTCGCCGTAGAGCACCTGGCGCGCCCGGGCGGGAACGTCCGTGATGATCCCGTCGACTCCGGCCTCGGAGAGACGGCGGATCTCGGCGGGGTCGTTGGCCACCCAGGCGTTCACGACGAAACCCCGCCGGTGCCAGCGCTCGACCGCCTCCTCCGTCACGTCTCGAACGCCGGGATGAACGGCGGCAGAGGCACCGACCCCCGCCCAGAAGTAGTGCCAGATCGCAGCGTAGGAATCCGGCTCCCACAGGTAGGCGGTGGCGAGCTCCGGCGCCAGCTTGCGGCAGGTGAGGATCGCCAGCGGGTGAAAGGAGCTGACGAGAAGCCTCTCCCCCATCCCCGAGCGCCGTGCCCAGTGCACCAGCGCCTTTGCGAGCGGTTCGGCTTCCTCGTGTCGGTCCACCTTGAGTTCGACGTTCCAGAGCATGGAGGTGCCGACCGAGCGCACCGCCTCGTCGAGCGTGGGTATGCGGCCGGTCGCGGAACGTCCAGGCCCGCCCTTCACTTTCAGCGTGCGGAGTTCCGCCAGCGGAAGCTCCCGTACGGCCACCGGGATCCCGCAGAGCCGGCGCAGATCCTCGTCGTGAAAGACGACGAGCTCTCCGCTTCGGCAGAGGCGGACGTCGCATTCGATGCCCTCGGCGCCCTGCCGCTCGGCCTCGGCGAAGGCCTCCACCGTGTTCTCGGGGGCATCGGCCGACGCGCCGCGGTGCGCCCAAATCCGCGGAGCGCCCTTCCTCCGCCAAGGGCTGGCGTGGTAGCGTTCCGGCCCCGGAGTCGAAGCCATGCCTCGTCCCGACCTCGTCGACATCTCCCTGGTCCTCGCCGTGGTCCTCCTCGTCATCGGCGCAGCCAAGTTCCCCGCCCTGGGCGAGTCCATCGGCCGGCTCCTGTCGCGGCGCGGCAGGTCGGATTGACAAGCCTTCCCCGCCCCGCGATGATCGACTCACCACCGCTTCCCGGGGCACCATACCTTGGCCGAGCGCGACCCCATCCCCGACAAGCCGACGACCCCGCCGAGGATCATCAAGCGCTACTCCAACCGCAAGCTCTACGACACCGACGAGAGCCGCTACGTCACTCTCGCCGAGATCGCGGAGATGGTCCGCAATGGCGAGGAGGTGCGGATCATCGACAACCGCACCAAGGAAGATCTCACTTCGGTCACGCTCGCCCAGATCGTCTTCGAGGAGGAAAAGCGGGCCAATCGGACGCCGCTCTTCGTCCTTCGGGAGATGGTGCGCCACGGAGGAGACAAGATCGTCTCCTTCATCGCCGACGAACTCAATCCACGAGTCCTGGCCATCCGCGCGGAGGCCGAGCAGGCCGTCGCGCGGGTCCTTCGCCGCGAGGCCGAGGGAGTGCGCCAGGCTCGGGAATTCGTGAAGGCCTCCCGCCAGACGCTCGAGGAATGGCACCGCGCCTTCGAGGCAGGCCTTTCCCGCGCGATGAAGTCGGTGGTCGGCCTTCCGAGCCTCCATCGCGAGGTGCAGGCGCTGCGAGACAAGCTCGAAGAACTCGAAAAGAAGCTGGAGGAGCACGGCAGCGCGGAATGACATGCACCGCCGGTGAGTAGAACCCATGCAGCCCGTCGTCTCGGGCGAGAACGAAGGAGGAGAGAATGCAGTTCGTCGTGCAGGGTCGTCACCTGGAACTCACCGAGGCGCTCAAGGCGCACTGCCAGACGCGGATCTACGATCGCGCGATCCGGCTGGTGAACGACAGCGCCGCGCGCATGGAGGTCGAGTTGGCCGACGAATTCGGTGAGAAGCAGCGCAGCGGCGACAAGGCTTGCAGGATCCACCTCCGTGCGCCCGGGCTCTCGCCGATCATCGTTCGCGAGGTCCGTCCCAACATGTACGAGGCGATCGACCTCGCTGCCGACCGGTTGCTCGAGGCGATCCGCCGCGGGCTGAAGAAGCGAGAGAGCTACAGCCGCGAAAGCATCAAGGACCTCGAAGCGCTCCCGCCGCCGATCACCTCGGGCGCCGCTCAGAAGCTCGCCACCGAGTGAGGCGACGCCGATAAGCCCCGTCCTCGGCCATCGCGTGAGAGGGGGGTCGCGCCCCGCTCGACCGGGCGACCCCCCGGCCCGCCACCTGCAGGCTCGCGCAGAAGACCCCAGATTGATCCCCGGAGGGAGCGCGAGCATGAAGGTCGAGACCAAGGCCCTGGGGATCGAGATCACCGACCATCTCGAGCAGTACTGCCGGCGGAAGATCATCCGTCCGCTGCGCAGGCTCTACGACCGACAGGGCCCCCACCTGGAGATCGAGCTCGCCGACACCAATGGAACCAAGGGCGGACGCGACATGCGCTGCCGCATCACCTACACCATGCCGCACACGCGGACGCTCACGGTGGTGGAGGTGACCGACGACATCTACAAGTCCGTCGATCGCGCCGCCGCACGGTTCTTGCGCCTGGTGAAAAAGTACAAGGGGTGGAAGCTCTGGGGCACGCGCTACCCGCGGAAGTACTACGTGGCCGAGCTGGCCAATCGCCCCGCCCCCGACGAGTACGCCACCCCCGACGACATCACCATCGAGGAGGATTCTCTCGCCGCCGCGGAGCAGAGGGCATTGGAGGAGGGCTACCTCCCGGGGTGAGCGCCTCGAGCGCGACCCGATGGGAGGGGCATGGGCCTCAGGTCTTCTTCTTCGCAGTCGACGCCGTCGCCTTCTTCGCCGCACTTTTCCCGGAGGCCGCGGTTCGCGTCCGCGCGGTCTTCGGAGCCGCGCCCGCCTTCTCGAGCTGGCCGAGCTTGTCCGCGAGCTCCGAGATGGAGCGATCCAGCTCGTCGAGGCGGCGCCGCAGATCGTCGATGTCCTGCACGGAGGGCAGGTTCATCGTCGCCAGGACCGCGCGGATGCTGCGATCCAGCGTATCCCGGGCCGAGAGCGTCCGCGAAACCGCCGTCTGCACGACCGAGATGAAACGTTCGCTGCCCAGGATCTGGCTCGCCAGGCGGTCGAGCTGGGCCTCGCCCGCCGCCATCACCTTCTGCACCCAAGGATTGGAACGAATCGGCACGACTCCTCCTCGCGGAGCGCAAGATCGCCCGAGGTGCCTGCGGCGTCAACCACGTGCCGGCGCCATTGACCCCGTCGTGGCGCGGCTCTAGGGTGCGCCCATGTCGCGACTTGCGCGCCGCCTGCACGTCGTCATCGGAAAGGGAGGCGTGGGCAAGACCACCGTCTCCGCCGCGCTCGGCCTGCAGCTTTCCAGGGCCGGCCGGCGCGTGCTCGTGGCCGAGGTCCGCGTCCAGCAGATCCCCCGTCTGCTGGGCGCGGAGGGGCGCGGATACGAGATCGTCCGGATCGCCGATCGGCTGGAGGCCATCTCGCTCGACCCCAAGGAGGCGATGCGCGAGTACGCCCTGATGCGCCTGCACAGCAAGCTTCTGGTGCGCTCGCTTCTCGAGAATCGCGTCGTCACCGCCTTTCTGGGGTTCATCCCCTCCCTTCCCGAACTCGTCATGCTCGGCAAGCTCCTGCACTGCGTGCGCACGGGCGAGTGGGACACGGTGATCTTCGACGCGCCCGCAACCGGACACGGGCTGACCTTCCTCGGCGTTCCTCAGGCCCTCCGCGACGCCGTCCCGCCCGGCGCCCTGCGCAGCGAGGCGGACTGGATGCAAGAGATCCTCGTCGACTCCACCGCGACCGCGGTGGAGCTGGTCACGCTTCCCGAGGAGCTCGCCGTCAACGAAACCCTCGAGCTCGCCGAAAAGGCGGGACAGGGCCTCGGCCTGCCTTTGGGGCGGGTTCTGCTCAACCGCCACGTCCCACTGCGCTTTTCGGACGAGGAGTTGAAGCGGCTGGAGGTGGGCATCGCCTCCGAAAAGCTGGCCGCCGCCTCCCGGGCCGCCCGGGAGCACGAGATCCGGGCGAGGCGATCGCGCCACTTCGAGGAGCGCCTGCGATCCTCGCTTTCCCTTCCCCTCGTCACCCTGCCGATGCTCCATCCCGAGCGGGCCTTCGGGCGCGCCGAGATCGAGGCGCTGGCGGAGAGAATCGAGGCCGCATCATGAGCGCCCTTTCGTCCCGACTCTTCGAGCGCGAGGTGATCGTCTGCGTGGGCGCCGGCGGTGTAGGCAAGACCACGGTGGCGGCCACCGTCGCCCTGCAGGCCGCGCTCTCGGGCAAGCGCGCCATCGTGCTGACGATCGACCCGGCGCGTCGCCTCGCCAACGCGCTGGGCCTGGCCGAGCTCGGCAACCAGGCCACTCGAGTGGAGCTGCCCGACGCTCCCGGCGAGCTGTGGGCGATGATGCTCGACCTGAAGCGATCGTGGGACGAGTTCATCACCCGCACGGTCTCCACCGAGCACCGGGACGCCATCCTTCGCAACCGCTTCTACCAGACGCTCTCGTCCAGCCTCGCCGGCTCGCAGGAATACATCGCGACCGAGAAGCTCTACGAACTCCACTCCAGCGGGCGTTGGGAGGTGCTCGTCCTCGACACGCCCCCCACGCAGAACGCCCTCGATTTCCTGGACGCGCCCCGCCGCATTCTCGACTTCCTCGGCAACAAACCGTTGCGCCGCCTCCTCGCCCCCGCGCTGGTGGCCGGCCGCTTCGGACTGCGCCTCTTTCAGATGGGCGGAAAGGCCATCCTCGAGGGCCTGTCGCGGCTGACCGGCATCGAGACGCTGGAGGAGCTCGCGCGCTTCCTCGTGGAGATCCAGCCCACCTACGACGCCTTCAAGGAGCGCGCGGCGAAGGTGCGAGAGCTCCTCGCCTCCGACCGGGCTGCCTTCCTCCTCGTCACCACCGCCCACGGCACGCCGGTGGAGGAGGCGATCTCCTTTCACCGCATGCTCGTCGAGGCGAAGACGAACGTGGCGGCGGTGATCGCCAATCGCGTCCACGTCGACCACCTGGGCGAGCTTTCCCTCCCCTCGCCCGAGGAGCTCGCCGACGAGCTCTTGCGCGAAGGGGTGCCGGATTCGGGGCAGCCGGCGCTCTCGGAGCGCCTCGCCCGGACGCTGCGAGAGATGCGCGCCCTGGCTTCCCTGGACGCCCGCAATCTCGAGCGGCTCGCGGCCTCGGTTCATCCCACCCCGCAGGTACGCGTGCCGCGCTTTCCCGCCGACGTGTATGATCTGGCGGCGCTCCGCATGGTCGCCGACCACCTCTTTTCCCGGAGCTAGATGGCCTTGTCTCCGACGTCGCTCCGCCGCATTTCGGCGATCGCCACGGTCCTGCTCCTCCTGCTCGGTGGCTGCGCCGCCCGACCTCCCTCGACCATGGAGGCGATCGCGCGCGCCATCCAGGGCTACGGGGAGGAGGAGCTCTGGCTTTGCGGGAAGGCCGCCGTCCAGGCGGAGGAGTACCTGCGCGCGGCCATGTGCTTCTCGCTCCTGGCCGACCGCCACCCGCAAAGCCCGCGGTGGCGCGCGGCCACGCTCGGAGCGGGCGAGGCGTGGGAGCGCCTCGGCGAGTGGCAGCGGGCGCTGGAGCGCTACCTGGCAGCTTTCGATCCCGACGCCGAGGACGCGCTCGACCTGACCTGGAAGATCGCCAGCGCCTACTACGAGCTCGATCTCTACCAGGAAGCCCTCGACCTGCTCGAACCCCTCGTCGATCGCCAGGACCTCTCGCTCACCGATCGAATCCGCGCCCGGACCTGGGCGGCCGTCTGCAAGCTCGAGCTCGGCGACTGGGAGACGGCGGAGATGGAGTTCCGGCGCACCCTCCTCTTCTACGAGCGCCACAAGAGCGAGGAGCGGGTCGACCCCTATTTCCCCGCGCAGGCGCAGTTCTTTCTGGGGGAGATCTACCGCCGCCATTTCGAGGACGTGCGCATCGACCAGACCGACGACGTGCCCCGCCTCTCCGACACCATCGAGACCAAGTCGCGGTTCCTCCTCTCGGCCCAGGGGCACTATGTGCGCGCCATCCGCTACGGCCACCCCCACTGGGCCACCGCCGCGGGGCAACGCATCGGCCAGCTCTACGAGCGCTTCTACGACGAGATGATCCAGGCGCCGATCCCCTCCAGCCTCACCCCCGAGCAGGCGGAACTCTACCGCCTGGAGGTCCGGCGCAAGATCCGCATCCTGCTCAAGAAAGCGATCGCCGCCTACGAGCGCACCCTCACCGTGGCGGAGCGCATCGGCCTTTCCTCCGCCTTCGTGGAAAAGACGCGAGCGAGCCTGCGCCGCATCGAGAATCTGTTGCTCCAGGACATCGCCGACGATCCCATGGGCGATCAGCCCCTGGAGGACGAGGCGAGCGAGCCTGCGCCCGATACCCGGGCTTCCGTCGAGGGAGGACAGGATTGAGCGGCCCCTTCCTCGGCCTGGACGTGGGAGACCGAACCATCGGCGTGGCCGTCTCCGACGAGCTCGGTTGGGCTCATCCGTTGCAAACCATCCGAAGAAAAAATCTTCAAGCCGACCTGGACGCGCTCGCCGCGATCGTCGAGGAGCGCAGCGCAACGCGCCTCGTGGTGGGCCTTCCGCTCAACATGGACGACACCGAGGGGCCGCGCGCAGCCAAGACGCGCCGCTTTGCCGACAAGCTGCGCGAAAGATTCTCCCTGCCGATCGTTCTCTGGGACGAACGGCTCACCACCTGGGAGGCCGAGCGACTTCTCCGCGAGGCGGGCACCCGCCGGCGCAAGCGCAAGGAGTGGGTGGATGCCCTCGCGGCTCAGCTTTTGCTACAATCTTATCTGGATGCGGGGGCGCCCGAAACGGGTCTTTGAAATCGGGGTACGACACGACTCCGCGCTCGCGCACGGCTCTCCTTTCATGAAAACGCGCTTCGGGCCCCAATCGAGCGGGCTTGGGTGGGATATCGCCCTCGGGGGCTACCTTGGAAGCGTGTTGCACCACACATCCTGAAGGAGGCGAGCAGGCGGCCGGATGGTAGGCGGGGGAGCATGTCGGGCGGAAGAGAAGCAGCAGTTCCTGGTGCGTTCCAGCCCGTTTTCCTCGGCATTTCTGCGCCGCCAAGCCGCCCCTGCGCGAGCCGCTCGCATCTTGCCGGAAATAAAAGCGAGAGAATGCAAGTACCCCAAATGGTCGGTCGGTCGCTCGACGAGCCGATCGCGCGCTCCAGAAGAAGAACTGGAGCCGAGGAGCAACGGCCATGAAGGAAGCCTACGAGACGGACGGCCTGGTCGCTCGAATCGCAGCGATGCAGGACCACAAAACCTATCAAGAGCTGCACTGGGAGGGTTCCTTCGAGGACTACCTCCGCATCGTCCAGAAGAACCCCAAGGTCACTCGTACGGCTTTCCAGCGGCTGTACGACATGATCATTTCCCATGGGAAAACCGAATACATCGACAACAAGAAGAAGCTCGTCCGGTACCACTTCTTCCTGGACGAGGCCAACGGCGGCAAGGACGCCATCTACGGGCTCGACGTTCCCCTGATGAAGCTCGTCAACGTCTTCAAGGCTGCCGCCGAGGGCTACGGCACCGAACGACGCGTCATCCTCCTGCACGGGCCGGTCGGCTCCTCCAAGTCGACCATCGCCCGCCTGCTCAAGAAGGGCCTGGAGGCGTATTCCAAGACGCCGGAAGGCGCCCTCTACACCTTCTACTGGGTGCTCGACAAGAAGCGGCCCGACGGCACGGTGGACAAGGAGATCATGCCGTGCCCCATGCACGAAGAGCCGCTCCACCTCATCCCCGAGGAATGGCGTCCGAGGGTCTACCGCGAGCTCTGCCCGCCCGAGTCCGGCTTTCAGATTCCGGATACCGGCAGCCTCTGCCCGCCCTGCCGCTTCGTCTTCCGCCAACTCATGGAGGAGTACAAGGGCGACTGGTCCAGGGTCGTCGAGCACGTCCGGGTCAAGCGCCTCATCCTCTCGGAGAAGGACCGCATCGGCATCGGTACCTTCCAGCCCAAGGACGAGAAGAACCAGGACTCCACCGAGCTCACGGGTGACATCAACTACCGCAAGATCGCCGAGTACGGCTCCGACTCCGATCCGCGCGCCTTCAACTTCGACGGCGAGTTCAACATCGCGAACCGCGGCATCATCGAGTTCGTCGAGGTCCTCAAGCTCGACGTCGCCTTCCTCTACGACCTGTTGGGCGCCTCGCAGGAGCACAAGATCAAGCCCAAGAAGTTCCCGCAGACCGACATCGACGAGGTCATCATCGGCCACACCAACGAGCCGGAGTACCGCAAGCTCCAGAGCAACGAATTCATGGAGGCCCTGCGGGACCGCACCATCAAGATCGACATCCCCTACATCACCAAGCTCTCCGAGGAGGTGAAGATCTACGAAAAGGACTACACGCAGTCCAAGATCCGCGGAAAGCACATCGCGCCCCACACCATCGAGATGGCGGCGATGTGGGCAGTCCTCACCCGCCTCGAGGAGCCGAAGAAGCACAACCTGACGCTGCTTCAGAAGCTGAAGCTGTACAACGGAAAGTCGCTGCCGAACTACACCGAGGACAACATCAAGGAGCTGCGCAAGGAGGCGGTACGGGAGGGCATGGAGGGCATCTCCCCCCGCTACGTCCAGGACAAGATCTCCAACGCGTTGGTCAGCGACAAGGGCGAGGGATGCCTCAATCCCTTCATGGTGCTCAACGAGCTGGAGGCGGGGCTGAAGACCCACTCGCTCATCTCCTCGGACGAGGTTCGCAAGCGCTATCGAGAGCTGCTGACCATCGTCAAGCAGGAGTACGAAGACATCGTCAAGAACGAGGTCCAGCGCGCCATCTCCGCCGACGAGGAGGCGATCAAGAAGCTCTGCGCAAACTACATCGACAACGTCAAGGCGTACACACAGAAGGAGAAGGTCAGAAACAAGTACACCGCGCAGTACGAGGAGCCGGACGAGCGGCTCATGCGGTCGATCGAGGAAAAGATCGACATTCCCGAGAGCCGCAAGGACGACTTCCGGCGCGAGATCATGAACTACATCGGCGCCCTGGCCATCGAGGGCAAGACCTTCGACTACCGCACCAACGAACGGCTGCACCGCGCGCTCGAGCTCAAGCTCTTCGAGGACCAGAAGGACTCGATCAAGCTCAAGAACCTGGTCTCCTCGGTGGTCGATCGCGAGACGCAGGAGAAGATCGACGTCGTCAAGCGGCGACTCATCGAGAACTACGGCTACTGTGAGATCTGTGCCACGGACGTGCTGAACTTCGTGGCGTCGATCTTCGCCAGGGGAGACGCCAAGGAGTAGCCGGACGCCTTCCGGGGTCGGAGATGACGCTCAAGATCCACCAGGACCACGCGCGCTTCAAGGCGATCGTCCGGGGGCGCATCAAGCAGAACCTGCGCCGGTTCATCCAGAAAGGGGAGATGATCGGCAAGCGGGGGAAGGACTTCATCACCATTCCCGTGCCGACCATCGAAATCCCCCGCTTCCGCTACGGGCCGAAGCAGCAGGGCGGCGTGGGCCAGGGCGAGGGCGAGGTCGGCACCATCCTCGGACCGGCCGGCGACGGTGCGGCACAGGGCGATGGCAAGGGCAAGGCCGGCGACGCCCCCGGCCATCACCTCCTCGAGGTCGACGTCAGCCTCGACGAGCTGGCCGAGATCCTCGGGGAGGAGCTGGAGCTTCCGCGCATCCAGCCCAAGGGAAACGACCGCATCGTCACCGAGAAGACGCGCTACGTGGGCATCAACACCACCGGACCCGAGTCGCTGCGCCACTTTCGCCGCACCTTCCGCCAGGCGCTCAAGCGGCAGATCATCACCGGCACCTACGACCCGAGAAATCCGGTGGTCGTCCCGTACCGGGAGGATCGGCGCTACCGCACCTGGAAGGTCACCACGCGGCCGGAGTCGAATGCGCTCATCATCTACATCATGGACGTCTCCGGCTCGATGGGAGACGAGCAGAAGGAGATCGTCCGCATCGAATCCTTCTGGATCGACACCTGGCTTCGCCACCACTACAAGGGCCTCGTCGGCCGCTACATCATCCACGACGCGGTGGCCCGCGAGGTCGACCGGGAGACCTTCTTTCATACCCGCGAGTCGGGCGGCACGATGATCTCCTCCGCCTACAAGCTGGCGGCCGAGATCCTGGAAGCGGATCATCCGCCCGAGCAGTGGAATAGCTACGTCTTCCACTTCTCCGACGGCGACAACTGGAGCGCCGACGACACCCGGCTCTGCTGCGACATCCTCGAGGGGCGGATCCTCCCCCGCGTCAACCTCTTCGCCTACGGGCAGGTGGAAAGCCCATACGGCTCGGGGCAGTTCATCAAGGATCTCCGGGAGCGCTTCGGGCAGGACGAGCGCGTGGCCCTCTCCGAGATCGCCGACAAGGAAGCGATCTACACCTCGATCAAGGAGATCCTCGGGAAGGGGAGGTAGACGCCGTGCGACGACTGAGAGATCGCCAGCTTCCGCCGCGGCTCCGGGACCTGCAGGACGAGGTCGAGGGATACGCGCGCGAATTCGGCCTCGACTTCTTCGAGGTGATCTTCGAGCTGCTCAGCTACGACGAAGTCAACATGGTGGCCGCGTACGGCGGCTATCCGAACCGCTACCCGCACTGGCGCTTCGGAATGGAGTACGAGCAGCTTTCCAAGGGGTACGAGTACGGCCTCTCGAAGATCTACGAGATGGTCATCAACAACGACCCCACCTATGCCTACCTCCAGGAATCCAATTCAGAGGTCGATCAAAAGCTGGTGATGGCTCACGTCTACGGCCACGCCGACTTCTTCAAGAACAACTTCTCCTTCGCCCACACCAACCGGAAGATGATGGACGAAATGGCCAATCACGCCACCCGCGTCCGTCGGTGGATCGACCGGCTTGGCCTGGAGGTGGTGGAGAACTTCATCGACCGTTGTCTCTCCCTCGAAAACCTCATCGACTACCACGCCCCCTACATCAAGCGGGGTCCGCCTCGAGTTCCCGAAGGCGAAAAGGAGCCGGAGCGAATCGAAGGCCTTCGGGCCGACCGCGAATACATGCGGTACTACATCAACCCGCCCGAGTACCTCGAAGAGCTTCGGCGCCAGCGGGAGGAGGCGGAGCGGCAGAAGAAGCGCTTTCCCGAAAGACCCCAGCGGGACGTGCTTCTCTTTCTCCTGGAGCACGCGCCGCTCGAGCCGTGGGAACAGGAGATCCTGGCCATCATCCGGGAGGAGGCCTACTACTTCGCGCCCCAGGGCCAGACCAAGATCATGAACGAGGGCTGGGCCAGCTACTGGCACTCCACGATCATGACCCAGCGGGCGCTGAAGGCCTCCGAGCTCATCGATTACGCCGATCACCACGCCGCCACCATGGCGGTGCGCCCGGGCGCGCTCAACCCCTACAAGATCGGCCTGGAGCTCTTCCGCGACATCGAGGACCGCTGGAACAAGGGAAGGTTCGGCAAGGAATGGGAGGAATGTGACTCACTGGTCGAAAAGCAGCGCTGGGATCTGCAGCTCGGCCTGGGGCGCCAGAAGATCTTCGAGGTGCGCCGCCTCTACAACGACGTCACCTTCATCGATGAATTTCTCACCCCCGAGTTCTGTCTGGAGCACAAGCTCTTCGTCTACGGATACAACGACAAGCACCAAGCCTGGGAGATCCTCAGCCGCGACTTCAAGGTCATCAAGGAAAAGCTCCTCCACCAGCTCACCAATTTCGGCCAGCCGATCATCGATGTGGTGGACGGTAATTTCGAAAATCGTGCCGAGCTTCTGCTCGTGCACCGTCACGACGGAATCGACCTCAAGCTGGACGAGGCGCGCCTGACCTTGGAGAACCTCGAGTCGCTCTGGCGCCGCCCCGTCAATCTCCACACCCGAGTGGACGGCAAGGGCGTCATCCTGCGCTTCGACGGCAAGGAGCATTCCGAGCGCCGCGCCGACCTCTGATCCACAGCCGCCGGACAGGCTTTCCCTTGGCCCTCAGGCCTCCCCCTGCTATCCTCCGCCGGATGCGTCGGTGGACCGCGATCCTCCTCGCAGCGCTCTGCGCGTGCACGGCGGCACCCGAGCCGCAGGCGGGCGAGCCGCCTGCCGAGCCCGAGCCCGAACCCTTGCCCGTGCAGGAGCCGCCACACGTGCGGCGGGGGACCACCGAGCGGATCCGTCCGGGCGATACGCTCGGCGGCGCCCTGGTGCGCCTGGGCGTGGAGGGCAACACCGCCCAGGCCATGGTCGCCGCCTTCGGCGAAGTCTTCAACGTCCGTCACATCCGCCCCGGCGATGCCATCCGCCTGGTCCTGGAAAAGACGGACGATGGCGAGGTGCCCGTGCTGCTCGAGTATCGGCGCGGGCCCGTCGAGGAGATCGTCGTCCGCCGCGAGGGCGAGGCCTGGAAGGCCAGCCTGCGCGAGTTCGACGTCCAGGTGGAGAAGGTCCTCGTCTCGGGCGTGCTGGAATCCTCCCTCTCCGAGGCGGTGGTCGCCGCCGGCGAGCGGGCCGACCTGGCCTATGCCCTCGCCGACGTTCTCGCCTGGGACGTCGACTTCTACGTGGATCCGCGTCGCGGCGACGAATTCCAGATCCTGGTGGAAAAGCGAACCTACCAGGGCCGACTCATCGGCTACGGCGACATCCTCGCCGCCGAGTATCGCGGCCAGGCCACGGGCGTGCGGCGCGTCTTCCTCTACCCCAACCCGAAGACTGGCCGGCCCGAGTACTACGCCCAGGACGGCACGTCTGCCCAGCGCTCGTTCCTGAAGAGCCCGCTGAAGTTCTCCCGCATCAGCTCAGGCTTCGGCGGCCGCTTCCACCCCATCCTCAAGTACTACAAGGCCCATCGCGGCGTGGACTACGCCGCGCCCACCGGCACTCCGGTCTGGGCGATCGGCGACGGCGTGGTCACGCGAGCCGGGTGGGGGGGCGCCTGCGGAAACATGGTGCGGCTGCGCCACGCCAACGGCCTCGAGACCGTCTACTGCCACTTCTCCCGCATCGCTCCCGGCATCCGCGTAGGCAAGCGCGTGGCGCAAAAGGAGGTGATCGGCTACGTCGGCTCCACCGGCAGGTCCACCGGCCCTCACCTCCACTTCGAGGTCATCAAGCACGGCAGCCACGTCAACCCCCTCACCTTGAAGCTTCCTCCCGCCGAGCCCCTGCCACAGAGCGAGCTTCCCGCCTTCCAGGAGGCCATCGCCGAGTTCGTCGAAGCCCTCGACGGCCGCGTCTACGCCTCCGCCAACGACGACACCGAGGTCGTCGGGCCCTAGACCCCACCCAGCTCGTCGGGACCTTCGACCGCTGCGTTTAGACTCCGCCGCCAGCGCTTCGGACGTCCTCCGACGCCGAAAGCCACCAGGGTCGACGACGCCTTCGACTGCATGGTCCGTCGAGGAGGCCGGCGAGAGCACGCGCAGCCAAGCCTCGGCACTTTCCCCGGAGGATTTCGTCGACGTCGCACCGCCGCCACGAGTGGCCTGGTCCAACGGCGTTCACGCCGTGTCTGGGAGGACTTCGACGAACACGGTCAGGGCAGGCTGCTCTTGATGCGCCTCGCCGAGGATGGGCAGCCCATGGATCCGGAGCCGGTCGTGCTTGCCACGGTGGGGCCCGCGCCCGCGGCGCCGGTCGTCGCTGCGACGGATTCCAGTTTCCTGACCCGGACATTATCCGTCACTCCGGTGCATTTACGTGGGACCCAGAAGATGGGACCACAATCGAGATCGGGTATAATGTATTTGTCATCAACCAACAGGCAGAGCGCTGCGGATGGCCAGCCTACACCAGCATCGAAGCGATCGCCCATGAGCTTGGCCACGCGTATGGGATGATCTTCGACACTCAGAACCACGACGACTGGGCGCTTCGCTTCGAAAATGCAGTCCGCTCCAGGCGACAATGGCGCCTCGGGCACGAATGTTATGGACTATGCTCTCTTTCTCAATAGCACGTCGTTACATCTTGTCTCTATTCGCTGGCGTTCTATTGAGCGATGGCATTGGCCCTGGTACCGCCCCGCAAGCCCTCTCGATGCGGACGTCTGCCCCGAATTTCCCAACCCGCCGTAGAAGCGGACCCCACCCACTCGACTAGGCGATTCAGAGGCCCAGTCGGCGATCGCGTTGCCGAAGGTGCTCCGC
>QGUN01000071.1 GCA_003242475.1 Pseudomonadota bacterium | reverse complement strand
GAACGCGCCCCTCGAGGAGCGACTCGCCACCGCCCTCGAGGACGGGATCGTCTCCAGGCCGCTCTATACCCGTGCCGACCTCCCGGGAGAGCGTGGCATTCCGGGCGTGGCGCCCTGGATCCGTGGTGCCCACGCCCGGCCGCACGCCTGGGAGGTGGTGCAAACCATCGACCTTCCCGAGCCCGCCGATGCGGCCCGGCAGGCGGCCCGCGACGTGGAGCGCGGCGCCACCGCGCTCCTCTTGCGCCTCGGACCCGAAGGCGTCCGCGCCGCTTCCGCCGACGATCTGCGCGCGGCCCTCGCTGGCGTGTCGCTCGCCGAGATCCCGGTGACTCTCGACGCGGGCGCCGACTGGGCGCGCGCCGCGGGCTGGCTGCGCCAGACGTGGGAGACGGCGGGCATTCCGTCGGAAAGGGTGCGCGGCAGCCTCGGTGCGGATCCGATCGGATGTATCGCCGCCACGGGCGCCATGCCCGCCTCGCTCGACGAGGTCTGGGCCCAGTTCGCCCGCCTCGCGCGCGAGGCGCAGGACTTCCCGCAGGTGCGCGTCGCCCGTGTCTGCACGGCGCCCTACCACGACGCGGGAGCGACGGGCGTCCAGGAACTCGCCGCGGCGCTCTCCACCGGCGTCGCCTACCTGCGGCGCCTGACCGAGGCCGGCCTCGGCGTGGACGAGGCCGCGCGTCGGATCGCGATCGAGATCCAGGTGGGCCCCGACTTCTTCTGGGAGATCGCCCGGCTGCGCGCGCTGCGCTGGACCTGGGGGCGGATCTTGCGAGCCTCCGGGAGTCAGGTTCCGCCGCGGATCGAGGCCGCCACCTCGTGGCGCGTCATGACGATCCGCGACCCGTGGGTGAACCTGCTTCGCACCACGGCCGCGGCCTTCGCGGCGGCGGTGGGAGGCGCCGAGAGCATCCGCGTCCTTCCTTTCGACACCGCCCTCGGCGTCCCCGACGAATTCGGTCGGCGTCTGGCGCGCAACATCCAGCGTATCCTGCTCGACGAGTCGCAGGTCCATCACGTCCTCGATCCCGCAGGCGGGTCGTTCTACGTCGAGCGCCTCACCGAGGAGATCGCCCGCAAGGCGTGGGCGAAGTTCCAGGAGATCGAGCGCGCGGGCGGGATCGTGGAGGTGCTGCGCACGGGCACCCTGCAGCGCGAGATCGCGGCGGCGGCCGCCGAGAGGGAAAGGCGCGTGGCCCGCCGCAAGCTGCCCATCACGGGGCTGAGCGAGTTTCCCAACCTGGGCGAGGAACTTCCGGCCCGCGCGCCTCGCCCCGAGAGCCCGGGTGGTTCGCAGCCGACCATCGAGCCTTTGCGGCGACGACGCCTGGGGGAGTCCTTCGAGCGCCTCCGCGACGCCAGCGATGCCCACCTGCACGAGCGAGGGGCTCGCCCGCGCGCCTTCCTGGCGAACCTCGGCAAGCTCGCCGAGTACAACACCCGCTCCACCTGGATCCGCAATCTGCTCGCCGCCGGCGGCATCGAGGCGGTGGGCGAGGCCGGCTACTTCACCGGTGCGGAGGCTGCGGAGGCCTTCGCGCAAAGCGGCTGCACGGTGGCGGTGATCTGCGGTGCAGACTCCGCCTACGAGAAGCTGGCGGAGGAGACGGCGCGAGCCCTGAAGGAGCGCGGCGCTGCCCACGTCCTTCTCGCGGGACGGCCCGGAGAGCTGGAGACCCGGCTGCGCGAGGCGGGCGTGGACGGATTCCTCTTCGCCGGCCAGGACGTGATCGAGGCCCTGACCTCCTTGCTTCGGACGCTCGGGGTTTCGCCCGAGGAGGCCAGTCGATGATCCCGGATTTCTCCAACCTTCCCCTCGACGAGAATCTCGCGGGTGCCGATTCGCTCCCCGAGGTCGAGCGGCGTCCCACGCCGGAAGGCATCGATCTCCTCTCGGTCTACACGGAGCGGGATCTCGAGGGGATCGGCTTCGTCGACTCGATGCCCGGCATCGCCCCCTACGTGCGCGGTCCCTACCCGACCATGTACGTGGGGCGGCCTTGGACCATCCGTCAGTACGCGGGCTTTTCCACCGCTGAAGAGAGCAACGCCTTCTACCGTCGCAACCTGGCCGCGGGGCAGAAGGGGCTTTCGATCGCGTTCGACCTGGCGACGCACCGGGGCTACGACTCGGATCATCCGCGGGTGGAGGGCGACGTCGGCATGGCCGGCGTGGCCATCGACTCCATCCTCGACATGCGGATCCTCTTCGATGGGATCCCCCTCGACCAGATCAGCGTCTCGATGACGATGAACGGCGCGGTGCTGCCGGTGCTCGCGCTCTACATCGTCGCCGCGGAGGAGCAGGGCGTCGCCCGGCACAAGCTCTCGGGGACGATCCAGAACGACATCCTCAAGGAATTCATGGTCCGGAACACGTACATCTATCCTCCCGGACCCTCGATGAAGATCATCGGCGACATCTTCGCCTACACCTCCCGGGAGATGCCGAAGTTCAACAGCATCAGCATCTCCGGCTATCACATGCAGGAGGCGGGGGCGACCGCAGACCTCGAGCTCGCCTACACGCTGGCCGATGGTCTCGAATATCTGCGCACCGGGATGAAGGCGGGCCTGGACATCGACGCCTTCGCGCCGCGGCTCTCCTTCTTTTTCGGCATCGGGATGAACTACTTCATGGAGGTGGCCAAGCTGCGCGCGGCGCGCCTGCTCTGGGCGGAGATCGTCGCCTCGCTCGGAGCGAAGGACCCGCGTTCGCTCGCGCTGCGGACGCACTGCCAGACCTCCGGCTGGAGCCTCACCGCGCAGGACGTCTTCAACAACGTGGCTCGTACCTGCATCGAGGCCATGGCCGCGGTGCACGGCCAGACGCAGTCGCTGCACACCAATTCGCTGGACGAGGCGCTGGCACTGCCCACGGATTTCTCCGCGCGCATCGCCCGGAACACGCAACTCTTTTTGCAGCAGGAGGCCGGAACCTGCCGCACCATCGATCCGTGGGGCGGCTCCTACTACGTGGAGCGCCTCACCGCCGACCTCGCCGCGCGCGCACGCGCGCACATCGAGGAGGTCGAGAAGATGGGCGGCATGGTCAAGGCGATCGAGGCCGGCCTGCCCAAGATGCGCATCGAGGAGGCGGCGGCGCGGACGCAGGCCCGTATCGATTCCGGCCGCCAGGTGATCGTCGGCGTCAACCGTTATCGCCTGCACCCCGACGAGGAGGAGAAGATCGAGATCCTCAAGGTGGACAACAGCCAGGTACGGGCCGCCCAAATCGCCCGGTTGCAGAAGCTCCGCGCCGAGCGCGACGCGGCGCGCGTGCAGCGGGCGCTCGATGCGCTGACGCGAGCCGCCGAGACGGGGGAGGGCAATCTCCTCGAGCTGGCGGTGGAGGCGGCACGCGCCCATGCCACCGTGGGGGAGATCTCGTATGCCCTGGAGAAGGTCTACGGCCGCTACCAGGCCACCTCGCACTCGATCCAGGGCGTCTACGAGCGGGAACTCGGAAAGGACCGTGAGAAGGTGGATGCCGTCAAGACGCGGGTTCAGGCCTTCGCCGAGCGGGAGGGGAGGCGGCCGCGCATCCTCGTGGCCAAGATGGGCCAGGACGGCCACGATCGCGGCCAGAAGGTGATCGCCTCCGCCTTCGCCGACCTCGGATTCGACGTGGACATCGGGCCTCTCTTCCAGACGCCCGAGGAGACGGCGCGCCAGGCGGTGGAAAACGACGTCCACGTGGTGGGTGTCAGCTCTCTGGCCGCGGGCCACCTCACGCTGGTGCCGAAGCTTCGCGAGGAGCTGGAGAAGCTCGGGCGTGACGACATCCTCATCGTGGTCGGCGGCGTCATCCCGCCGCAGGATCACGACGAGCTACGGGCCGCGGGCGCCTCCTTGATCTTCGGCCCGGGCACCGTGATCGCCGACGCGGCTCTCGAGCTTCTCGACCGGCTCGAGGCCGACACCGACCGATGACCCCGCGACGCGCCCGTACTCCCCTCGACGTCGACGCCTACGTGGAGGGCGTGCTCTCCGGTTCTCGTACCGTCCTCGCCCGGGCGATCACGCTGGTCGAGAGCACCAACCCCGAGCACGAGCGCCTGGCACAGCAGGTGCTGACGCGTGTACTGCCGCATACGGGAAAGGCGCAGCGGATCGGCATCAGCGGGGTTCCGGGCGCGGGCAAGAGCACCTTCATCGATGCCTTTGGCTCCTACCTCACCGGCCTGGGCCACAAGGTCGCGGTCTTGGCGATCGATCCGTCCAGCCGGGTGAGCGGAGGCAGCATCCTCGGCGACAAGACGCGGATGCAGCGTCTCGCCAACGATCCGAACGCCTTCGTCCGGCCCTCGCCCAGCGCGGGATCGCTCGGTGGCGTGGCGCGCAAGACGCGCGAGGCCTCGCTTCTCTGCGAGGCGGCCGGCTACGACGTGGTGGTCATCGAGACCGTCGGCGTGGGGCAGTCGGAGACGACGGTCGGCGAGATGGTGGATTTCTTCCTGGTCCTCATGCTGCCCAACGCCGGAGACGAGCTGCAGGGGATCAAGAAGGGCATCCTCGAGCTCGTCGACCTGATCGCCGTCAACAAGGCCGACGGCACCAACGTCGAGGCGGCCAACCGGGCGGCGCGGCAGTACGAGATGGCCCTGCGCTATGTCCGGCCCGCAGGCGCGGCCTGGCAGGTTCCCGTCCTCACCTGCAGCGCGCTGGAGGGCAGGGGGCTCGATCGGATCTGGAAGAAGATCCGCGAGCACGCCGAGCTGATGGAGAAAAGCGGCGAGCGGCAGGCCCGCCGCGACCAACAGCTTCTGTCCTGGACGTGGGCGCTGGTGGAGGAGGCGATTCTGTCGCGGCTGCGTTCCACGCCGGGCATGCGCGAGCGCATCGCTCGCCTCGAGCGCGAGATCCTCGATCGCCGAACCACCCCTTTTCTCGCCGCCCAGGAGATCCTCTCCGCCTTCCTCGGGCCCTCGAGCTGAGCTTCGCGCTCACTTGCAGCCCGGGATCCCGGCGCCCGTCTGCAGCAGCCTCGTCTCCAGCACGAATTGGGGCGATTCGGGGCTCCAATGCTCCAGGACGAGCCGCCAGTCGTCGACGGCCAGCCGAAGGGGAGTGAACGGCTCGTCCAGAAAGACCTCCATCTCGCCTCCACGCTGGCGCTGGACGAGCACGAGTCCGCCCCAGTCTTCCGAGAGGTCCTCGTCCTCCGCGGCCAGGCAGACGTCGGTCTACGAGGCAGCGAGGTGGTCGCCCCTGGTGCCTACGCTGTGATCGCAGCAGACGACCGGTCCCTCGTACGAGTAGGAGCGCCGGGAGGAGGGCTCGCGCGCGACCCTGTCGACCGGGCCCCGTTGCGCGGTCGGCGCGGCAGTGATCCGGGATCCGCCTACCTCACATCCTCCGCGGTGCCCCCGGAGAAAGGAACGCAAGCGTGGTCGAGGGCCGGCGGACGCTCTGGCTGTTCTGGGGCTCGCTTGCCGTCTTCCTCCTGACCGCCCACGCCGCCGTTCGCTCGCCCGACGCGGAGATCCTCTTCGAGGCCTGCGACGCGCTCGCCTCAAGGGGAACTTTCGCGCTCGAACCGGTCTCGGCGTGGGAAGGCCACGGGGTCGAGACGGGGCGGGACGGGAGGACCTACTCCATCTTTGGGCCTCTCGTCTCGATCGCCTGCGCGCCACTGCTGGCGCTCATCGACGCAATCGGCCCGCTCGCGGTCTTCGAGGCGCTGGGTGGGCCGCCCTGGCCGAGCCACTACGTCCCCGACGGGCTCTTTCAGGCGCTGGACGGGGAGCCACCCACCGATTTGCTTCCGCACGCGCGCCGCGCGCTGGTCGCCTGGATCTTCAACGGCGTCGTTTCCGCCCTGGCCGTGGCGCTCTTTTTCCGCGTCGCTCGTCGCTTCGCTGCCGACGAGCGCGCGGCGCTTTCGGTAACCGTCGTCTTCGCGCTGGCCACGCCGACCTGGCCCTACGCGGGAACCTTCTTCGCAGAACCGCTGGCCACGCTGCTCGTCCTGGCGGCGATCGAGCGGATGGGCCTGCCCGGCGCGGCGCGGGGTCTTCGCCTGGCCGTGGCCGGGCTCTTCGCGGGACTCGCGGCCTGGGCGCATATCACCGCGGTGCTCTTCGCTCCGTTCTTCCCTTTCCTCGCCTCGCTCGAAGAAGGCCGCTTCCGTCCCGCGCGGGCGCTCGTCTTCGGAACGGGCCTGGCTCTCGGCCTCGGCGGGCTGGCGCTCTACCACTACTTGCTCTGGGGCGACCCCTTCGAGACCGGTCGCTACTCCAACTACGGCCGCTTCGTCCCCCCCTGGCGCGGGCTCTACGGTCTGCTGCTGTCGCCGGGGAAGGGGCTCTTTCTGCACGTGCCGGTGGCGCTGCTCGGGGCGTGGGCCTTCGGCGAGTTTTGGCGCAAGTACCGCGCGATGGGCGCGATCTTCGCAGGCGCGCTTCTTGTGCGCCTGGTCTTCATCGCCTCGCGGAGCGACTGGCATGGCGGCTTTTGCGTCGGGCCGCGCCTGCTCTTGCAGGGGATGCCGCTGCTTTTGCTTCCGCTCGTCCCCTGGCTCGACGATCGCATCGGGAGAAGACCGCGGGCCGTTCTCGCCTTCGCGTTCGTTTCGCTGGTCTCCTTCGGCGTGCAGTGGCTCTTCGTCGCCGGCGAGCCCTTTCGTATCCTCCACGAGCTACGCCTCGATGCGCTCGCGGCGTTTCGCGCCGTCTTTGACAACGACGAGTTCTACCTGGATTTCGCCACCGCGCCGCTGGCGCATCTCCCTTTCGGTCCGGTCGGCCCCTACCTCCTTCGCAACGTCCGATCGCCTTTATTGCTGTGGGCGTTCGGGGTATTCTCGGTGCTCTTGCTCCTTGGGTTCCCGGTGAAGGCTTTGCTTGGCAAAGGCGAGGTACCTGGCGTGCCGTGGCGCGAGCGCCTCGCTCCTTTCCTTTTGGCGCTGGCCACGGCCGCGCTCTACGTGCCCACGCTGGGCAACGACTTCATCAACCTCGACGACCCCTGGTACGTCCACGGCAGTCCCTTTGCGACCGAGGGCTGGCGGGGGATCCTGCTCGCCTTCTTCGAGTCGCACCTGGACGCCTACTACCCCGTCACCCACGCCATCTACACGGTGGTCCAGACGCTTTTCGGGACCTCGGCGCTGGCGCACCACGCGGTTCAGGTGGGGATCTTCGCCGCAGGGGTGGCGCTCTTGCCGTGGGCGCTGGCTGCCTTTGGCATCCCGCGGGCGGTTGGCTTCTGGATCGCTCTGCTCTGGGCCGCGCACCCGATGCGCGTCGAGTCGGTGAGCTGGGTCGGCAACCTCAAGGATCCGGCTGCCTTTCTCGGCCTGGTGCTCGCGTTCGGCGCCTACGGCGCGGGCTGGCGGAAGACCTCGGTCGCGATGCTCGCGCTCGCCCTTTTGGCCAAGTCCGCCTTCTTTCCGATCGCGGGGCTCTTCGTCCTGCTGGAGAGGCGGCGCGCGGGGTGGGAGCGGGCGTTTGTCCGCGCGCTACCTCACCTCGCCGTCGCGGCGACGGTGGCGGCGATCGGCGCGTACCTGCACGTTTTTCCCGCCGCGGCGGAAGGACGGACGCATCCGGGCGGAAGTCTGGGCGCCGCCATTCCCTCGGTCCTCTGGCTTCCGTGGTGGTACCTCGGGCGGAATCTCACGTTCCGCTACCCCCAGGCGCTCTACACCTTCGAGCCGGTGGGTTGGCTCGACCCGCGTTTTCTCGTGGCGCTCGTCGCCTGGGGGGGCGCCCTCGCGGTGCTCTGGAAGCTTCCCCGGGAGAAGCGGCTCGCCTGGGGAACTGGGCTCGCGGCGTGGATCCTGCCCTTCCTCCCGGTGACAGGGCTCGTCCCACTCGTCCACCACGTGGCCGACCGCTACGACCTCCTCCCCTCCATCCCTGTCTGGGCGGGGATCGTCCTCGCCGCGAGGGAGGGGGCGCGGCGGCTTCCGCGCTGGGCGGCGCCCGTGGCAGCGGGGAGCGCCCTTGCCGTCATGGCCGCGGTCAACCTGCCGAGGCAGCTCGACTACCGCGATTCGGTCGCGCTCTGGGAGACCGAACTGCCCCGGGAACCCAACCACGCGACCGTCCGCTACCTACTCGGTACTGCCTACGCGAACGCGGGCCGCTGGGACGATGCGATCGCCCAGCTCGAGACGCTCTACGAGATGGAACCCTCGGTGGAGACTGCGATCCACGTCGCGCGGGCGCGGCTCGGCAAGTACGACGTCCCGCTGGAGATCCGACCGCGCTACGCGGCGCATCTGGCGAGGGCGAGTGATCCCGTCCTCGTCTGGCTCAACCTGGTCCAGGAACTCGTCTCGGCGGGCGAGCGAGAGCGGGCGAAGTCCATCCTCGCCGACCTTCCGCAGGAGCGCGCCGAGGTCGTCCTCCACTACGCCATCCTCGACGCGACCGAAGGGCGGTACGAGGAGGCACTTGGGCGCGTGGACGAGGCGCTGGGGCTCGATGCCACCCTCGCGCAGGCGCATCTCTACCGCGCCTTCCTCCTCAAGAACCTGGGCCGTGACGAGGAACTCGCACGTCTCGCCGACGTCCAGCTCGAATCCAGCCAGCACCGCGCGTTGCTCGCCAAGGAGCGCGCGATGGCTCTTCTGCGCCTGCGCCGGGCCGAGGAGGCGTTGGCCGCCACGGAGGTGGAGGTGGACGAGAGGCACTGGCCCATCCTGGCCGCGGCGCGCGCGGCCGCCCTCATGCTCCTCGGTCGGACCGAGGAGGCCCGCCTCGTCGCCGAGAGCGGCGACGGGCCGGGCGCGGATCGCGCGCTCCTTCAGGCCGTGCTGGAGCAGACGCGGTGAGGGCAGTCGTTTCGCTTCACGAGCCTCTGGCCCGAGGGCTGGCGCCAACGAGCACCTTTCCCGCGCGTCGAAATTCTCGCCTAGGTGGCTGCCTGGCACCCAAGGCGCGCGGCGCTGAGGGAAGGTTTGATCGAGGTCAGCCGGGGCGTATAGTCGACCTTCCCGGGACAGGAAGGAAATGCCGGCTCATCGCTCCTGGTCGCGCTGGCTGTTTTGGGGGACGCTCTGCGTCTACTTGGCGACCGCTCACGCGGCCATCCGCTCGCCCGACGCTGAGGTCCTTTTCGAGGTTTGCGATGCGCTGAGGTCGCGCCAGACCTTTGCCGTCGAGGGGGAATCGGACTGGGCGGGGTTTGGACTCGCGCGGGGACGAGACGGGCGACTGTACTCGATCTTCGGTCCGCTGCAGTCGATCGCCTGCGCCCCGCTTCTGGCAGTGGTCGACGCCATCGAGCCGCTTCGCATCTTTGACGCGATCGGGCTCGAATTCCCGCCGAGCCATTACCACTCCGGCGGGCTGCAGGCGGCGCTGCAGGGCGGTGTCGTCGAGAATCGCGAGGCGCACGCCCGGCGCAGCGCGGTGGCCTGGATCTGGGGCAGCGTGATCGGGGCCCTCGGCGTTGCGACCTTCTTCCGCATCGCCAGGCGGCTCACCGACCACCTGCCTACGGCTCTCGCGGTCTCCCTCGTCTATGCCTTCGGATCGCCGATCTGGGCCTACGCGGGGACCTTCTTTTCGGAGCCGCTGGCCACGCTCCTGCTTCTATTGGCGCTCGATCGCCTCCTCGATTCGGAGGCGAGAAAGGGCGAAGCGATCGGCGCGCCGATCCTCGCGGGGGTCTTTCTCGGCCTCGCCGTCTGGACCCATATCTCGGCCGTTCTTTGGGTGCCCTTCTTCGCGGCCCTCTTCGCTCTTTGCCGCCCGTCCCTCCGGCAGTCTCTCGCCTTTGGCCTGCCGCTCGCCCTCGTCCTCGGCGGTCTCGGTCTCTATCACTTCCTGCTCTACGGGGATCCTTTCGAGACGGGCCGAAGCGTGGGAGGGGTCAACGCCTACGCGCGCTTCATCCCTCCCTGGCGTGGCCTGTGGGGCCTCCTCCTCTCGCCAGGCAAGGGCCTCTTTGTCCACGCCCCGATCGCCCTCCTCGCAGTCGTGGCCTGGCCGGCGCTCGGCCGGCGGCATCGGGCGCTCGCACTCGTCCTGGGCGCGGCCCTCCTCTTTCGGCTGGTCTTCGTCGCCTCCCGCAGCGACTGGCACGGCGGTTTCGCGCAGGGCCCTCGCCTTCTCGTCCAGGGCATCCCCTTTCTGCTCCTCGCTCTCGTCCCCTGGCTAAAGCGGCATTTCGGCAGGCGGAGCTTGGCCACCGCGGCCTTCGCGGGGGCGGCCTTCGTCTCCGTGGCCATCCAGTGGCTGCTGGTGGCGGGGGAGCCCTTCGCCTTGCTCCACGGCTTCCGCCTCGACGGGCTGGCCGCCGGGGTGAACGTCTTCGAGAACGACGCTCTCTACCTGAGTTCGGAATTCTCGGTCCTGGGCCGGATCTTCGAGGGGCCGGTAGGCCCGGTCCTGGCGCGCAACTTCGTCTCCGACCCCGCGACGCTCTGGCTCGGGGGCATGTACGTGCTTCTGCCCCTGGCGCTGGCGGGTGCGCTGGTGGTCACGGGGGAGGGGAGGGCGATCCGTTCGCGCCGGGGGATCGACGAAGGGCTCGGCGGGATCCTCCTCGCCGCCCTCGTCCTGGCGCTCTACCTGCCGACGCTCCTCTGCGGCTTCACCAACTGGGACGACCCGCGCTACGTCCACGACAACCCCTTTGCTTCGCGCGGCTGGCTCGGCATCCCGCTCGCCTTCGTCGGTTACCACGAGGACGCCTACTATCCGGTCACGCACGCCATCTACTCGGTGATCCAGGCGCTCTTTGGCACCTCGGCGCTGGCGCACCATGCCGTGCAGGTGGGGATCTTTGCGGCGGGCGTGGCGCTGCTTCCGTGGGCGCTTGTCGCCTTCGGGATCCCGGCGGGCGCGGGCTTCTGGATCGCGCTCGTCTGGGCGGCGCATCCCATGCGCGCCGAGTCGGTGAGCTGGGTGGCCAACCTCAAAGATCCGGCCGCCTTCCTGGGCCTGGTCGTCGCCTTCGGCGCCTACCACCGCGGCAGGCGGAGGACCTCGGTCGTCGCCTTTGCGCTGGCGCTCCTCTCCAAGTCGATGTTCTTCCCGCTCGCCGGTCTCTTCGTGCTGCTCGAAAGGCGGCGCGCGAGCTGGGAGGAGGCGTTTCGCCGCTGCTGGCCTTACCTCGGGGTGGCGCTCGTCGTCGCCCTGATCGGCCTCTTCCTCCACGTGCTCCCCTCGGAGGAGCGGGCGAGGACGCGGCCGGGCGGAAGCCTCCTCGGTGCGATCCCCTCCATCCTCTATCTGCCCTGGTGGTACCTGTGGCGGACGCTCTCGCTTCAGCATCCCCAGAGCGTCTACACCTACGAGCCCGTCGGCTGGCTCGATCCCCGACTCGCGCTCGCGCTCTTCGGCTGGGCGGTGCTTGGAGTCCTGCTGTGGCGCGCGGGGCAAAAGCGGCGGCCGGCGCTCGCCATCGGCTTCGCCGCCTGGGCGCTTCCCTTCCTCCCGGTCACCGGGCTATCGCCACTGGTGCACCACCTCGCCGATCGCTACGCCTTTCTTCCCGGCTTAGCGGTGGTGGCGGCGCTGGTGCTCGGGGTGCAAGCCCTCGCGCCGCGCCTTCCTCGCCGCGCGCCCGCGCTGATCGGGGCCCTGGCGGTCCTCGTGCAGGTCCCGCCGAGCTTGGCGCGTCAGGCCGATTACCGGGATGCGATCTCGCTCTGGGAGGCCGACCTGGCGCGCGAGCCCGACAACTTTACGGTGCGCTACAACCTCGCCGGGGCTTATGGCGGCGAGGGGAGGTGGGACGACGCCGTCGCGCAGCTGGAGGCGGCGCGCGCCATACTGCCCGGCCGCCAGGTGGACTACTGGCTCGCCTTCGCGCGCCTCGCCCGGGCGGGGGTGCCGGACGAGGCGGTTCCACGGCTGGCGGAGCAGCTGGCCCTGGCCGAGGATCCCGTGCCGGTCTGGCTCGAGGCCGCCCGCGAGCTGGTGGAGGCAAAGCAATTCGGGGAGGCGCGGTCGATCCTGGCCGAGCTCCCGGCTGCGCGGGACGACGTGCTCCTCTTCTCTGCTGCGCTCGACGCTGCCGAGGGCAGGGAAGAGGAGGCGCTTGCGCGTCTGGACAAGGCGATCGCGCGCGATCCCGGTCTCGATCGGGCGCACGTTCTTCGGGCGATGCTGCTGGCCAAGCTCGGCCGGGACGAGGAGCTCGTGCGGCTGACCGATATCGAGCTTCGGTCGAGCGCCGAGCGCGCCGAGCTGGCGCGGCTGCGGGCGCTGGCGCTGCTTCGGCTCGGCCGCCACGAGGAGGCGCTCGCCGCCACCGATGTCGCGGTGGCGCGGGAACACCGCGCGCGGCTCGCGCCCGTGCGCGCGGCCGCGCTCGTCCTCCTCGGTCGCGCTGCCGAGGCTCGACACCTCGGT
>QGUN01000012.1 GCA_003242475.1 Pseudomonadota bacterium | reverse complement strand
TTTAATGTTAGGGGCTTCACTGAGTTCACCTTTGTCTCTTTGTCGGCGGGGTCAGATTTGGAAAAGAGACAGGATCAGCGGCCGCTGCCGCCGAGGAAGAGTTCGAGGGGGGCGTCGGCGGGGTGGAGGCCGGGGGCGAGGGCGCGCTCGGTGGGGGCGGTGCCCTGCACGAAGGCCGCCTCCTCCACGGCCTCGGGAGGTGCGTCGACCGGGGCGAGGAGGCCCGTCTTCGGGTCGATCGCGGCGAACTCCACGCCCTCGGGGATGGGGAACTCCCGCGCCGGCCGCTTCTCGTGCCAGGCCTTCATCACCTCGACCCACGCGGGGACTGCGGTCCGGCCGCCGGTCTCACCCCGTCCCAGGGGCCGGGGCTCGTCGAAGCCGGCCCAGCTCACGGCGACGAGGTCGGTGGTGTAACCGGCGAACCAGGCATCGCGGCCGTCGCTGGTGGTGCCCGTCTTGCCCGCGGTGGGGCGGTCGAGGACGTTGGCGCGGGCGCCCGTGCCCTCCTCGACCACGGCCTGCAGAAGCCGCGTGAGCACGTAGGAGAGGGCGGGGGAGATGGTGGGCGAAGGCTTCGCCCGGTTTTCCTCCAGCACCACGCCCCGACGATCCTCCACGCGCTCGACGAGAACGGGCTCGGCATGCATGCCCTGCGCGGCGAGGGTGGCGTAGGCGTTGGCGAGCTCGATAGGCGAGACCTCGCCGGTCCCGAGGGCGAGCGTGAGGTTCTTCGGCATGGTGGAGCGGATGCCGGCCCGCCTCGCAAAGTCGATGACGGGGTCGGGGCCCAGTTCCGAGATCAAGCGGACGGGAACGGTGTTCTTCGACAGCGCGAGCGCGCGCCTGAGCGTCATGGTGCCGTCGAAGCGGTTCCTCTCGTAGTTCTGGGGCTTCCAGTCCTTGCCGGTCCAGGGGTCGCGGAAGGTCTCGGGGGCGTCGACGACCAGGCTCGCCGGCGTCCAACGCCCGCTTTCGAGTGCGGCGCCAAAGACGAAGGGTTTGAAGGTGGAGCCGGGCTGTCGTAGGGCCTGCGTCGCGCGGTTGAAGGAGCTCTGGGCGAAGTCGTAGCCGCCTGTCATGGCCACTACGCGGCGGGTCGCGGGCTCGATGGCGACCAGCGCGCCCTGGATGGCCGGGTCCTGCCAGAGCGCGAGCGTAGCCTTCGAGCCGCGCGCGCTCTTCACCTCCACGTGGACGATGTCTCCCTTTTTCAGCAGGGTGGAAAGGCTCCTGTTTCCGAGCGCCCAGGCGGCGTCCTTGCGCTCGAGGGTGCCCTCCCGGCCCCCGAACCAGATCGTCGCCGTCGCGTCGCTCACGGCGGTCACCGCGCCGAAGAGCCGGACGCCGGGCTCGAGGCTCACGCGGCGCAAGGAGAGCACATCCACCGCGTGCTCACCCTGCGCCTTGGCTTCCACTTCTGCGCGTCGCGCCTCGTCGAGGCGGCCGGCCGGCCCCCGGTAACCGTGCCGGCGATCGTAAGCGATCAAGCCCTCCCGCACCGCGCGATCGGCGACGCGCTGCAGCCGCGGATCCATGCTCACGTAGACCCGCAATCCGCCGGTGAGGACCTGCTCGTTGCCATAGCGCTCGACGAGGTAGCGCCGCACCTCCTCCAGGTAATAGGGGCCGGGCGGGTCCTCGGGCCTTTCGGCGACGCGGATGGGCCGGTCGATCTCTGCAGCGAACTCGGCCTGGCTGATCCAGCCGTTTTCCAGCATCCGCTCCAGCACGTAGCGCTGGCGCTGCTTGGCGCGATCCGGATGGCGGATGGGCGAGAGCCGCGCCGGGGACTGGACCAGGCCCGCAAGCAGCGCCGCCTCGCCGAGATCGAGGTCGCGCGCTTTCTTGCCGAAGTAGAAGAGGGCAGCCTCCTCCACGCCGTAGCGCCCGTGACCGAAGTAGATCTGGTTCAGGTACAGGTAGAGGATCTCGTCCTTGCTGAGGTTGCGCTCCAGTCGACGGGCGAGGATCGCCTCCTTGATCTTCCGGCTGTAGGTGCGCTCGGGGGAGAGCAAGAAGGTCTTGACCACCTGCTGCGTGATGGTGGACGCGCCCTGGCGGGTCTCGCCCGAGGCGAGGTTCTTGAAGAAGGCCCGGACGATCCCGACGTAATCGAGCCCCTCGTGTTCGTAGAACTGCGCGTCCTCTGCGGCGAGGATGGCGCGCTTGAGAACCTCCGGGATCTCCCGCGGCGGGATGACGGTCCTCCGCTCCTCGAAGAACTCGCCGACCAGCGTGCCGTCGGCGGCGAAGACCTTCGTCGATTCCTTGGGGTTGTAGTCGACGAGGGCGTCAAAAGTTGGCAGGTCGGCAGCGAAGATCTGATAGATCGTGGCCAGTGCGGCGCCCGCGAGAAAGCACAATGCGAGCAAGGCGACAAGGAGCGCCCGACCCGCGCGCCTCTCGGAACGCCTTCTTGTCCTCTTCCTCGTGTTTCGCGTGGAGCGACGAGCTGTCATGGGGCGCCCATCGTAGTCGATCGCACGGCCGCGATCACGGATCGATTACTCGGGGAAACCCGGTTTTTTCGAGAGGTTGCAGATCATAATCGAAAAGTTGACAAGGTCCTCACCTCTGTCCTAGAACAGCCTTCGACTCTGGAGGAAGACCTCGATGAACGCTCGCAATCGCATCCTTCTCCTCGCCGGCGCCGTGGCGCTCGTCGCCATCGCGACCGGCTGCGCGCCCAAGTATCCCAACTGCCGGAGCGACGACGATTGCAACGTCGACGGTCATACCGGCGTTTGCGTCAACGGTCTCTGTCAGGAGTGCGCAAACGATTCCCACTGCCCGGAGGGCTTCAAGTGCGAGCGGGATTCGGCCGGCGGTAATCGCTGCGTGCCCGCCGCCGAGTGCCAGACCAACCGCGACTGCAGCGGCGGGCGGGTCTGCCAGAACGGCTCCTGCGTCGCCTGCTCGAGCGATTCGCAGTGCGGCCACGGCTACGAGTGTGTGAACGGCGCCTGCCGGCCCGCGGCGGAGTGCAGCGAGGACGCCGATTGCGGTTCCGGGCAGAGCTGCGTGGAGGGCAAGTGCGTGGCCACGGCACCGCCTTGCCAGCAGGAGGCGGTCCGTTTTGCCTTCGACAGCTACGCTCTCACCGACGAGGCGCGCTCCTCGCTGCAGAGGCTGGCGGAGTGCCTGCGGCAGAACCGGGTCACCGTGACCCTCGAGGGTCACTGCGACGAGCGCGGCACCGAGGAGTACAACATGGCTCTCGGTGAGCGCCGCGCCAGCGCGGTCAAGCGCTACCTGGTGAACCTCGGCATCGAGGAGAACCGGCTGCGCACGGTGAGCTACGGCAAGGAGCGCCCGGTCGCCTACGGTCACAACGAGGAGGCCTGGGCGCAGAACCGCCGCGTCGAGTTCGTGATCACCCGGTGATCATCCGGTAGGACAGTGAGACTGGCGCATGCCATCCTGGCGGTCGTCGCCCTCGTGGCGGCGACCGCCTGTTATCCCATCTGGCTCGGCAACGACCTCGAGGACCGCGTCCTCGCGCTCGAGAACGCCTCGCGCGAGACGCGAGACGAGCTGGACGAGAGCCGTCGGTCCATCGAGGAGCGTCTCCAGAAGCTCGAGCAAACCCTCGACAACCTCGTCAAATCGGCCACGCGCACCACGGCGGAGGTGGCGGCCGCCACGGACGAGCTTCTGCGCGACATGCAGCGGCTCCGGGGGCAGCTCGAGGAGATGAACTACCGCTTCGAGGAGGTCAGTCGCCGCTTCGACGAGCTCGAGCGGCGTGTGGCCGCCCTCGGGGGCGAGGAGGCGCTGCGGCGACTCGAGACCGAGCGGATGCTCGGACGGCTCGAGCGGCCCAAGGACAAGGAAGCCTTCTTCAAGCTCGCCAAGAGCTACTTCGACCGCAAGGACTACACCGCGGCGCGCCTGCTCTTCGAGGAGTTCATCGCCAATCCCCGTTGGAAATACGACGACCGGGCGCCCGAGGCCCAGATCCTCATCGGGGATAGCCACTTCGAGGAGGGCGACTACCGCGCCGCCATCCTGGCCTATCAGAAGGTCCGCGAGACCTGGCCGAAGAGCCGCTTCTTGCCCGACGCCCTCTTGAAGCTCGGCCTCAGCTTCGACAAGCTGGGGATGCAGAAGGAGGCGGTGGCCTTCCTCAAGGAGGCCGCCAAGTTCTCGGGCCAGGAGGCGGGCAAGAAGGCCAAGGCCAAGCTCGCGGAGATCCAGAAGCGGTGAGTTCGAGTCGGAGCCGCCTCGGCGCAGTTCTCGTCCTTCTCGCCTTGGTCGCGCTCGGATGTCGGGACCGAGGTCAGAAGGAGGCGACCGCGGTGGCGCCGGGCCTTCCCTCCGGAGAGCGCACGACCTTCACTCTCCTGCTCACCGGCGACGTTCGCGGCGAGATCGAGCCCTGCGGCTGCGAGCCCCCCAACGGCGGTCTGGCGCGCCGGGTGGCCGCGGTGCGCAAGTACCGCGCGGAAGGGCCGGTTCTGGTCTTGGAGGCTGGCGACGCCCTCGCCGAGGACGTGCATCGTCTCGATGGCGAGAGGGCGCGCCTCATCCTCGACGCCATGGCGGCGACCGGGGTCGCCGCCGCCGCGGTCGGGGAGATCGAGCTGGCCTTCGGCGTCGAATGGCTGAAGAAGTCGGCGGCGGCCGCCGGCGTCCCTTACCTCTGCGCCAACTTGGTTGACGGGAGTGGCAGGCCCGTCTTTCCCGGCCGTAAGATCCTCGAGGTCGGCGGGAACCGCGTCGGCGTCTTCGCCATCCTCGCGCTGGATCGCGACATCCCCGAGGGATTGGCTCTGACCGATCCGCTGGAGGCGGCGCGAGCCGAGGTGCAGGCGCTCCGGGAGGAGGGCGCCGAGCTCGTCGTCGGGCTGGCGCATGGAGACGGACGGGAGGTCAATCGCATCGCCCTCGAGGCCGGAGCGGACGTGATCGTCCCCGCGCACCGGCGGGGCACCGCGGAGGTGAACTATCTGCGGTCCTGGCTCGTCAGCGCCGGGAACGAGGGCAGGTTTCTCCAGGTCGTCCGCTTCGACCTTCGCGGCGAAGGCCAACTCGTGAGCGAAAACGTGTTGGAGAGATTGGAGCTTCGGCGCCGCGAAGTGGAGACGCGGCTCGAGGCCGGGCGGAGGCAGGCCGAGGAGGCTCTCTCGCCGGAAAAGAAGGAGGAGGCTCTCGTCCGCGTGCAGCGCCTCGAGCGCGAACTCGAGAAGATCCGCAAGGACGAAGAGCTTCTGGATCGCGCCTCGGGGCGCCGCTTCTTCGCCCAGTTCGTCAAACTCGATGGTCGCGACGGCGAGGATGCGGAATTTTCCCGGCGCGTGCGCAAGCTCGTCTCCCGCCAGGAGGCTCGGGCTCCGTAAGCGTCCGCCGCGAGCGATGGCGGCGTCACCGTAACGACGTTGCTACGTAGAGGAGTCTGCAACAAGCCCGCCGGTCGGACGGAGCATGGCCTCTCGCGAGTGGGCCCGGATGCAACGCACGAGGGGGGAGCATGCCCAGCGGCTCGTGACCGACGTGCGACGAAGCAGACGGGCCCCTAGCAGCCAGGCGACGGAAGAGATCCTGGGGCGCGCCCCATCGCGCATCCGTCGCCAAAGCAGGCCGATGACTGCAGCAGGCTCCTAGGGAGCCGGCTCCTGGCCCGCGGCGATCTCGGGGGGAGCGGGCTTTTCGAGGGCCTTCGGGGCCTCGCCGTCGATGTCGCGCGCCTTCTGCCGGAAATGCTCGAAGGAGGCGAGGAAGACCGAGGCCACCGGAACGGCGAAGAGCGCCCCGGCGAAGCCGAAGGTTCGTTCTCCGGCGAGGATGGCGAAGGAGATCAGGGCCGGGTGGATCTTCGCCGCGGTGCCCAGGATCTTCGGATTGAGCAGGTAGGCCTCCAGCGCGTGGATTCCGAGGATCCAGAGCAGGGCCGCCGCCGCGGTGGAGAGGCTCTGCGTGAGCGCCACCAGGACGATCGGGATCGTCGAGATCACCGTCCCGAAGATGGGGATGAAGGTCAGGACGGTGGCGATGCTGGCGAGGACGAAGGCGAATTTCACCTCGAAGAGGAGCAGCCCGATCAGCGTCAGCACGCCGTTGACCAGGCAGATCACCATCTGGCCGCGGACGGCGCCGGAGAGCTTGACGTCGATCCGCTGCAGCAGCTCGGAAAGCCCCTGCCGCCACTCCGGCGGCGCGAGCGCGCGGACGTAGCGCATCGTCCGGTCGGAATCGATCAGGAGGAAGGCGGCGACCATCAGCATGAAGAAGAACATGAAGACGCCGCCGACGAGTCGCGAGACGATCCG
Source organism: Pseudomonadota bacterium (assembly GCA_003242475.1). Lineage (GTDB taxonomy): Bacteria > Myxococcota > Myxococcia > Myxococcales > Vulgatibacteraceae > ZC4RG40. The sequence goes on along the minus strand of QGUN01000012.1, from coordinate 42,913 downwards.
CTGGGAGAACTCGAAGAGCTCCAGGACGTGCGCGCGCAACCACTCGGTCGCCGCCGCGATGGCGTCGCGAAGCGCCTGATCGAGGTCCACGACCAGCCGTGCGCCTCCCAACGATTCGTCCGCTCCCTCCGCCAGCTCGGAGATCTCCGGGGTCACCGGCGTGGTCCGGCTGGAATCCATCAGAGAGACGGGGATTCCCCGCTCGGCCAGCCAGCGCTGGGCGGCCTCGGAAAAATCCGCGATCCGCTGCGGAGTCAGGGAGGCGGCGAACTCGCGGATCTCGACGGTCAACCGGGCGGTCTCCCGGTAGAGCTGGGGAAGGGCGAGCAGCGAGAAGCCGTAGATGGCGAGCAGCAGAGCGGCGAAGAAGGCTACGATCGCCACGCCCCGCGGGATCCGGAATCGCCCGATGCGCCGACTGGAAAGCCAGCGTACGATGGGCTCGGCCACGTAGGCGATGAGCACCGCGCCACCGAAGGGGAGCAGGACGTCGCGGAAGATCGCGAGGACGAGGGCGATGGAGGCCCACAGCCCCAGATAGATCCACACCGAGCGTCGCAAGGGCCGCAGGTTCATCGCACGCTTCTTACCGGGTCGAAGGGGCAGGTCAACAAAATGCCCGCAAGGCGGGCCGCCAATTCCCGTCGATGTGATAACACGGCAACCATGGTCCGGCTTCTTCTGGTGGCCGCGCTTCTCTTGGCCTGCAACAAGCCGCCCGGAAACGATCGTCCCGGCGCGTCCGGCCTGGAAGCGGGCTCCCCTTGCACGCTGAACGCGGAGTGCCGTGCCGGACTGATCTGCGACCCGGCTCGCAGGCGATGCGTCTGCACGGGCGACGACGCCTGCCCGGCCAGGACCTTTTGCCACCCTCATACGGGACTTTGCGTGGGGGACCGGCCAGGTTGTGGCCGCGACGAGGACTGCCCGGAGGGGCAGTACTGCGAGCTCGAGAGTCGAACCTGCCGACACGGTTCGGGCTTTTGCCAGCCCTGCACCCGCGACGGCGAATGCGCCGAGCGCGGAGCGCGCTGCCTCGAGGGAGGCTTTTGCGGTCGCGCGTGTCGGGTGGACGGAGATTGCGGGGAGCGGGCGCGGTGCCTGGATGGGCAGTGCCGGCCGATGCTGAGGTGCTGGGAACTCGCCACCGGCAAGCGAACCGGGCACTGCGTGGATACCTGCCGCGAGGACGCCGACTGCGGCGACGGCCACGAGGGTTGCGAGTACTCGCTCTGCCTGCCCCGGATCGACTGCGACGACCTCGCGCCCTGCGTACCGGACTCGCTCCGCCCTTGCCAGACGGATGCCGACTGCATCCACGGCGTCGACCAGGTCTGCGAATGGGGCCTGTGCGTGGCGCGGCGCTCGGGATGCGCCCATTCCGAGGCCTGTGACCCACTCACGCTCGCCTGCGTCCCTTCCTGCCGGGAGGACGCCGACTGCCCTCGGGGGCGGACCTGCCGGCTCGGTGCCTGCCATCCGACCGGCCGCTGCGAATCGGATTCCCAGTGCCCCGAGGGCATGGTCTGCGCGTGCCCGCGCGGCGCGACCTGCGGTGGTGCGAGCGGGGAGGGAGAGTGCCGGCCGAGCTGCCGCCACGACGACGATTGCCCCCTGGGGCAGGTCTGCGTGGAATCCTTCGGACAGAAGGCCTGTCGGCCCGGCTGCACTTCCGATCGGGACTGCGGCCCCGAAGAGCGATGCCTGGTCTCGGTGGGGGTCTGCTTGAAGGAGATACTCGCCTGCAAGTTCACCGAGCTCTGTCCGCCCTGCCACCTGTGCCGCGATGGCACCTGCCAGCCCGCGCGCCGGCCCGGTTCGCCCCATTGCCAGAGCTGCGAGACCGATTCCGACTGCGGCGAGGGTGGCGTATGCTGGCAGGGACACTGCGCCGTCTCGTGTGGTACGGAGGGTTGTCCGAACGGATTCGGATGCACCAGGAAGCCGGGAGCCGACGGTGTGACGCGGTCCGTTTGCGTTCCCGTCGACGGCTCTTGCGATACGGAGTGCCTGTGAAGATGCGAATCATCGTTCCGTGGTTCCTCCTTGCTCTCCTTCTCGTCGCCTGCGGTGGCAACGGCGGCGGCGGCGGCGCTGGCGAGCCGGTCTGCGGAAACGGCATCGTCGAGGAGGGCGAGGAATGCGACGAGGAATCGGAGGCCTGTGACGAGAATTGCAAGCGCGTCCCCGGCTGGCATTGCCCCGAGGGCGAGGAATGCATCCGGGTCGAGATCTGCGACAACGGCGAGGACGACGACGAAAACGGTCTCGTCGACTGCGACGACCCGTGGTGCGAGGACGATCCCGTATGCATCCGCGAGTGCAGCCGCCAGGCCGATTGTCGAATCGAGGGGCGCTACGTGGAGGTCTGCGACGGCGGCATCTGCCGGGACGCGACGATCAAGGACGATGAGGGGAACGTCCTTCTGGGCGAGGTCGGCATCTACAATACCTTCGATCGCCGCCGCACCAACCCGGCCGACATCCGGTCGTACTCGCTCACCTACTTCCACCCGGCGCTTCCCGGTAGCTCGGAGCGCCTGACCTGCGAGACGCTCGCCGAGCTCTCCCGCTCGGCCAGCCTCAATCCGGCGGCCTTCAACGTCATCCGCTCCAACCCCTTCGAGTTCCAGGCCGACCAGACCACCGTCCTCATTCGTGACAACCACGTGCAGGCCACGGACGAGACGGGCTGGATCGTCCTCATCCGTTTCTACACGGGGAAGCGGAACTCGCAGACCCACGAGCCCACCGGCACGATGCTTGCCTTCTCCTGCATCGAGGACGTGAAGGTGGCGCCCGGCCCCTGGGATCCGGCGCGGCAGGTTTCCGTCCAGGTCAAGGCGGGATGCGAGCGCCAGGCGGATTGCCCGGAGGGTTGGGAATGCATGCAGCAGGTCGGCACCTGCTACTACAAGTGCGACCCGCCCTGCGGCGCCGGCTACGTCTGCCGGCAGCTCCCGAACGGCGAGCCGGCCTGCCTCCGGCGCTGCGACGCGGTCCCCTGCGAGCCGGGCCAGATCTGCGACATGACGCCGGGCTGGGTCCCCGCCTGCTACGACCTCTGAGCAGCAGGCTGCCTGGGACTCCACCGGGCCGCGGATCCTCGTGCCGGCGCGGTCGTGATCACCGCCGGACGAAATGCCGCTCCCAGTTGCGCAGGATCCGCGGCCCCACGTCCGTCTCCTGGATGGGCGCAACCTCCCCGACCGCCTCGGCGAGCGCCTTCATGATGGGGACCGAGGTCTCCAGGTGAAACTGAACGCCGCGGTGGCGTCCCAGGGCGAAGGCCTGCCAAAGGCAGCGGTCGTTTTCCGCCAGGCGAACGGCCCCGGGCGGCGGGCGGACGAGCTCGTCGCGATGGACGGTGTGGACCGAGAAGACCTCGGGTAGGTCCTCGAAGAGCGGATCGGCCCTTCCCGCCTCCGTGAGGCGGATGGCGACCGTGCCGAATTCCGCCTTTCCGGGCATCGGCTCGACCCGCCCGCCCAGAGTCTCGCCCAGGAACTGGTGCCCGAAGCAAACGCCGAGGATGGAAACGTCGACAGCGTCGGCTCGCCGCACCCATTCCGAGAGCGTGCGCATCCACGGCGCTTCGTCGCGAACCGAGGCCGGGGAGCCCGTCAGCACGATGCCGGCCGTCTCCTCCGGGGCGGGGAGCTCATCGCCCTCGAAGGGAGAGACCACCGAGAAGCGCGCCGGATCTCCGCCCATTGCCCGGGCGAACCACCGCTCGTAGTCGCCGAATCTCGACCGGACGCGCGGGTGCGTGGTCCCCGCCTTGACGATGAGGATCTTCCGCTTCACGGCGGGCCGATCCGGTTGGCTTCGTTCTCGAGGATCCGTCGCGCGATGGCGATGGCGCAGCCGTAGGTGCTCTCGACGCCAAAGAAGGAGAGGCTCTTGGAAAGCAGCGTCTGGCGGCGCGAGTAGGGCGTGTCGGAGGCGTAGTGGAGGATGCCGACCTCGAAAGGCGTGGCGTTGGAGAGATGCACCACCTCGTCGGTGGGGTGGCGGCCGGGGAAGACGAGCTCGTAGATGGCCGACAGGTACGGCCCCGCCTCCATCTCCAGTACCGTGTATCCTTCGCGGTAGTAGGTGTGCATGTAACGCCAGTTCTGCAGGAAGGAGCCGCGGGCCGAGAGCGCCTTCTGGTTGTCGAAGACGGAGCCTTCGCGCAGATAGGGCTGCACGTCGGAAGCGTGGAAGCAGTTGCGGAAGTAATACACGTTGCGTGAATGCTCGTCGTAGACCTCCGACGAGATCATCACGTCACCGACGCGGCCGTTGAGCGTGGCTGCCTTCCCCATCACGTAGATGCCGCGGATCTCGCCCACGCCCTGCCCGAGGCGGGAGAGGTGGTGGTAGGCGGCCATGCCTAGCGGGTAGTCGATGTTGAGGATGACCGCGTCGCTTTGCGCCAGGCGTTCCATGCCCGGAAAGCGGACTCGCGGATCGATCCGGGCGGGGTCGAGCTTGCGGATCTCGATCACCTGCGCGGAGACGTCGATCCGGCCCGGGCTCTCCAGGGTGACGATGCCGCCCGCGGCGTCGTACTCGAGGACCTCGCGGCGCTTTTCCCGCGCATCCGGGGCGCGGTGGATGAGCTCGCGCAGAAGGTAGTAGAGGATGTTGTGGTACTCGGCTTCGTCGCCGCGCGCTCGCGCCGCCTCGAGACGCGGGGCCAGGTTTTCGGGGTTCTGGGCGCGCGCGAAGGCCACGATCGTCTCCTCGTGGGCACGGGCGTAGCCACCGAGCAGGTTGGAGAGCGAGTGCGTGTTCGAGGAGACGAAGTAGACGGGCCGTCGCCGCGGCTCCTCCTTCTGCAGGTAGCCCGCGTCCACGCCGGTCCACCAGCGCTGTGCCGCTCTCTGATACTGAGAGTACGAGCCCGCCAGCATGCGCACCGAAAGGTCGAGCGGGTGCGAGGCGATCTCGCGCAGGCCCAGCCCCGGCGAGGGGCCGAGGGCGACCAGCAGGTTGCGGGCGTCCTGGGGGCTGACCGCCAGCGTCGCCTCGAGCTCCTCGATCGGGACCTCGATCGAATCCACGTCGGGCGCCAGCCGTAGCCGCTCGCCCAGCGTCGACCGCTCCAGGAGGCGGTGCAGCTTGTTCCACTCGATCTGGTAGGCGGTGAGGATGGGGATCAGGTCGTCGATATCGCTGGTGCTGGTGAGGAAGACCGCCAGCGTCTCGCGGCCGTCCCAGCGCAAGGGCCTGCGCCGCCCCCGCGTACGGACCAGGGTCCAGCTCTGGACCCGAAAGCCGGCCGATTCGAAATGCTCGTGGCTCTGGCCCATCACCACCCGACGGACCAAGGGCATGCAGTCCGGGAGGCGGGCCGCGCTGTAGGCGAAGGCGGCCACGTCCGGCCGGGCGAAGCGGGCGCCCGCGTGCAGCGACGAATCGCTGAAGATATGCGCCTCCTCGAAGGCGCGGACGCGGACCCAGCCCGTGCTGCGCAGCAGCGAGTGGTAGGTCCGGATGTAGGTCTCGATCTCCTCGCTGAGAACGCGGTCCAACGGGCCTCCGACTCAGGTCGCCGCCAGCCGGATGCGCTCCTCGCTGCGCTCGCGGCAGAAGTTGCAGAGCATCGGCGTGGTATGCGTCTCGAAGCCCTCCGCCCAGGGTGGGTGCATGGCGCACTTCGGCTCCGGGCAGCTCCGCAGGTCCCAGGTGCGCCCGATCTCGCGGATCGCCTGCTTGGCCAGGCGCATCCGAAACTCCTCCGTTCCCTCGCGCAGCTTTTTCGGGAAGAGCGCGGTGGTCACCACCGCTCTCTGTCCTCCCATCTGCGCATGCCCGTGGATCGGCGGAGAACCGAGCGGGCCCTCGGGCACGTAGAGCTTGCTCTTCATCAGATAGAGCAGCTTGTCGTCGGCGACGAGCTTGACCGACTCGGCCTCCAGGAGGAGGAGTTCGGCGTCGTAGGTGCCCGCTGGCTTCTTTCGCTCTGCCTCTTCTGGAAGGGGCAGCGAGCCGGCGGGTTCGGTGCCCAATCCATAGGTCTGGTAGAGCAGCGAACAGACCGCTCCGACGTCCTCGGGGAGGAAGGGCTCGAGCGTCACCACGCGGATCACGACTCCTCGGCCTCCTTCGCGTCCTCGCTCTTCTTCTTCGAACGCGAGGAGCGGGCGCTCTTCGGCTTGTCGCCTTCCGTCTTCGCCCGGGTGCCGGTCTTCTTCGGCTTCGCGGCGGCGGTTTCGCTCTTCTTGCGCGTGGACCCAAAGCCCTCCGCGCCTTCCGCCTTCTTCCGGGACCTCGCCTTCTTGCGTTCCGGCTCGGCCGTCTCCGGCTCGGGCTCGACGGCTTCCACGCCTTCTTCGGCCTCCGCCTCGAGGGGCTCCTCGGGCGCGAGCTCTTCGTCGAGGGGCGCCTCGAGATCGAGATCCTCCTCGAGGCCCTCGCCGAATTCCTCCAGCTCGTCCTCGGCGGCCGGCCGGCGGAGGGGCCGCGCGGCCTTCGGGCGCACGGGGATCTCCGCCAGGCGGCGCGGCTTGCGCGGGGCGCGAACGGTCCCGGGGGGCGGGATGAGCGCAAAGTCGATCAGGTCCTCGGCGGTGGCCAGCGGGACGCCGAGCGCGACGGAGATCTCGTCTTCCAGCAGCCTCCGCGCCGTGTCGTAGCGCTCGCGCTCGCGCTGGGGCAAAGACCGCATGTTGGCGATCCCCTGCAGCGCCTTGACCACCTCGGCGACTCCGAGGATGTCGCCGGCAGCGAGCAGGTCCACGTGGTGCCGGTGGCGCACCTTCCAGTCCAGCTCCGGATCCTCGAAGGAGGAGGCGAGCAGATCGAAGACGTCCTCGATCTCCACCGTGCCCGCCACCTTCCGTAGACCGATCGTGGGAACCTTCGCGAGCGGAACGAGGATGGTCGCGCTATCCTCTTCCCTCGTCATGGCGAGGAAGACGAGCCGGCTGCCCGCGATCTCCTTTTCCTCCGTTCCCTTGACCCGGCAGACGCCCTGGTTCGGATAGACCACGCGGTCGCCCGGCCGCAGCTCGGAGGCGGAACGAATGATCGGTTGCGATTCCGAGGGGGAGATGGCGTCCTCGACCGGCACGCCATCCATGTAGCACGCGGTCGCTCTCCGGGCAACGCAGCGGGTCGGGAGAGCACCCTTGCGGGTTCGTCTCAATCCCTGATGTAAGGCAGCAGAAAATTCGGGCGGCGATCGGACCTGCGGTATAAGATGCGACCACACGGTCAACCGCGGGCGGAGTGACGCGATGGAGCCACGGCGAGTCCTCGTGGTGGACGACGATCCCCTCATTCTTCGCGCGATCCAGCGCGTGCTCGAGGCCCAGGGATTCGAGGTCTCCGCCAATCTCAGTCCCGAGATGGCACTCGCCGAGCTGCGGGAGACTCCCGTCGGGCTGATCATTTCCGACTACATGATGCCGGGGATGAACGGCGTGCAATTTCTCATGGAGGCTCGCCGCATCTGCCCCGACGCTCCCCGCCTCCTGCTCACGGCGATCAACGACTTTCGGGTGGCGGCCGAGGCGGTCAACGACGGCGAGATCTACCGGCTCCTCGCCAAGCCCTGGAACCACGCCGAGCTGGTCAATACCGTCCGTCAGGCCTACGAGTTCGGCGAGTTGAAGCGGCAGCACGCCCGTCTCAGTGCGTGGGTCCAGGAGCAGAACGCCATCCTGCAGGAGGTGAACCGCAACCTGGAGGCGCTGGTGCAGCGGCGCACCCAGGACCTCCTCGATGGGATGATCAACGCTCTCGACTACCGGGACATGGAGACCCAGTGGCACAGCCGTCGCGTCTCGCTCTACGCGCGGCGGCTGGCCGAGGAGATGGGCCTGACCGGACGGGAGCTGCTCGACGTGGAGATGGGCGCGCTCCTGCACGACATCGGCAAGATCGGCGTGCGCGACTCCGTCCTCCTCAAGCCGGGACCGCTCACCGAGGAGGAGTGGGAGGAGATGAAGGAGCATCCGGCCATCGGCTATCGGCTCCTGCGCGGGATCGACTACCTGAAGGGCGCGGCGCAGATCGTTTTGCAGCACCAGGAGCGGTGGGACGGCAGCGGCTACCCCTTCGGTCTGACCGGCGAGGAGATCTGTCTCGGCGCGCGGATCTTCGCCGTGGTCGATGCCCTGGACGCCATCCTCTCCGATCGCCCCTATCGGGCCGGCCGGTCCTTCGAGGTCGCGGTGAGGGAGATCGAGCGCTGCGCGGGCACGCAATTCGATCCCGCCGTGGTGGAGGTCTTCCTCAGCACACCGCCGACGGCCTGGGAGGTGATCCGTCAGCGCGTGGATCGCATGGCCCAGGAAGCGGCGCGCCGCGACCAGGAGGATGGCCTGGGCGTGGTGGGCCGCTTCTGGGAGCGGCGCGAAAGGCTGCGCCAGACGGGGAAGTGATACCGTTCGATATCCGATAGCGCATCCGGGTATTTCCTGAATCGGCGGCTCCGCGGTTAGGATCGGGGGCATGTCCGTCGCCCTCGTCGTGCTGGAAACCCGCCCGGGGGAGTGCCGCGTCGCCGCCACCCCCGAGACGGTGCGCAAGCTGATCGGTCTCGGCCTCGAGGTCTGGGTGGAGGAGGGGGCCGGGGCCCGTTCGTACTTTGCCGATTCCGCCTATGCCGAGGCCGGGGCCCGGCTGGTGCCGCCGGGGAACCGCTGGAACGAGGCCGATCTCGTGCTGAAGGTGGGGCCACTCGGGGAATCCGAGCGGGAGCGCTTTCGCTCCGGCGCGGTGCTCGTCGGACTTCTGAGCCCCTACCGCCACCCGGAGAGCGCGGCGGCTCTGGCGGCGCAGAACGTGACGGCGCTCGCCATGGAGCTGGTGCCGCGGATCACCCGCGCGCAGAAGATGGACGCGCTCTCGTCGCAGGCGAGTATCGCGGGCTACAAGGCCGTTCTCCTCGCGGCCGACGCGTTGCCGAAGTACTTCCCGCTCCTGATGACCGCCGCGGGGACCGTGCAGCCGGCGCGGGTGGTGGTCATGGGCGCCGGAGTGGCGGGGCTGCAGGCCATCGCCACGGCGCGTCGCCTCGGGGCCCAGGTGGAGGTGACCGACGTCCGGCCCGAGGTGAAGGAGCAGGTCGAGTCGCTCGGTGCGAAATTCATCGACCTGCCCCTGGAGGAGAGCGGCGTCGGCCAGGGCGGCTACGCCCGCGAGCTCTCCGCCGATGCGCTCAAGCGACAGCGGGAGATCCTGAGCGAGCGCGTTGCCGCGGCCGACGTGGTGATCACCACCGCCATGGTCCCCGGAAAGCAGGCTCCGCGCCTGCTCACCGCCGAGATGGTGGCGCGGATGCAGCCCGGCTCGGTGGTGGTGGACCTCGCCGGCGAGGCGGGCGGGAACTGCGAGCTATCGCGTCCCGACGAGGTGGTGGAGGCCAGTGGCGTGCGGATCTTCGCGCCCACCAACCTGCCCTCGCGCATGCCGAGAGACGCGAGCCAGCTCTACGCCCGCAACGTCTTCGAGGTGGTGCAGCTCCTCGTTCGCGACGGAAAGCTCGCGCCCGATTTCTCGGACGAGATCGTCGCGGCGATGCGCTGGACGCACGAGGGAAGGGTCCTGGTGGGACAGGCCCCGGTGGCCCAAGGAGCGACCGCATGATGGGCATGCTTCTGGTCGGCATCTACGTCTTCGTTCTCGCCATCTTCGTGGGCTTCGAGGTGATCAACAAGGTTCCCTCGACCCTGCACACGCCCCTGATGAGCGGCGCGAACGCCATCTCGGGCATCACCATCGTCGGCGCGCTGCAGGCTGCGACCACCGCCGACGTCACCGTCAGCAACGTGCTGGGCGCCCTCGCGATCGCGCTGGCCACCATCAACGTGGTCGGTGGCTACCTCGTGAGCGATCGCATGCTCCGCATGTTCGGGGAGAAGCGGTGATGAGCGCTGCGAGCACCGTCGTCGCCATCGTCTACCTCCTCTCCGCCTGCCTCTTCATCGTCGGTCTCAAGCAGATGTCCCGGATCCGCACCGCGCGCCGGGGCAACCTGGTCTCGGCGGTGGCGATGGCACTGGCGGTGGCCGGCACCCTGGCGGAGATGGGGCTGGTCGACTACCGGTGGATCCTCGGCGGCGTGGTGGTCGGCTCGGCGATCGGCGCGGTCGGCGCCCTCCGGGTTCCCATGACCGCCATGCCCGAGATGGTGGCTCTGCTCAACGGCGCCGGCGGCGCCGCCTCCGCCCTGGTGGGTGCGGCCTTCTTCTACACCCACGTCGTCGAAGCGGTTCGAGAGGGCACCGTCGCCGAGATCGTGGGCGGAGCCTCGGCGCTCACGCTCTTTCTCTCGGTCTGGATCGGCGCGATCACGGCCAGCGGAAGCCTCGTGGCCTTCGCCAAGCTCAGCGGGCGAATGAAGGGTGCGCCGATCCTCCTTCCCGGCCGCCACGTCCTCAACGTGATGTTGCTGCTCGGCGCGATCGCGATGGGGATCGTCTTCGCCTGGTTCGCTCCGGGGACGAGCCTCGGCGCGACGCTGCTCTGGGCTCTCTTTGCCACCAGCCTGGTCCTCGGCGTCACCCTCGTCATCCCCATCGGCGGCGCAGACATGCCGGTGGTGGTCTCGCTCCTCAATTCCTACTCGGGCGTGGCCGCCTCGATGACCGGCTTCGTGATCGGCAACAACATGCTGATCATCGCCGGGGCGATGGTGGGCGCGGCCGGCCTCATCCTCACCCAGATCATGTGCAAGGCGATGAATCGCTCGCTCGCCAGCGTGGTCCTCGGCGGCTTCGGCGGCGAGGTCTCGGCCGAGGCCGGAAAGAGCGAGTACCAGAACGTCCGCGCGGCCGGGGTGGAGGAGGCGGCCATGGTGCTGGAGGCCGCCCGCAACGTGGTGATCGTCCCCGGCTACGGGCTGGCCGTGGCGCAGGCGCAGCATGCCGTCAAGGAACTGGCCGATCTCCTCGGCCGGCGCGGCATCAACGTCGCCTACGCCATCCACCCGGTGGCGGGTCGGATGCCTGGCCACATGAACGTCCTTCTCGCCGAGGCCGACGTCCCCTACGAGCAGCTCTGGGAAATGGAGCGAACCAACTCCGAGATCCGGAGCACCGACGTGGTCCTGGTCCTGGGGGCCAACGACGTGGTCAATCCCGCCGCCCAGAACACCCCCAACAGCCCGATCTACGGCATGCCCATCATCGAGGCGCACCAGGCCCGGCACGTTTTCGTGGTCAAGCGCAGCCTCGCCTCCGGCTACGCCGGCATCAAGAACGAGCTCTTCGAGCTTCCCAACACCAACATGATCTTCGGCGACGCCAAGAGGGTCCTCCAGGACCTGGTCGCCGAGCTCAAGCAGCTCTGAGCGGACTCCGGCCCGCCGCGCGGTGTCGCGAGATTCCAGCAGGTCGGTGCCAGAAGGCTCGCCGCCCGGCGGTTCGAGATTCCAGCGGCCGCTTTGAGGGCGGGCCGGCGGCCGGTAGTTCCCTGACACGGGCGGGCGCGATCTCCAGATTCGTGGAGATGGCGAAAAAGCCGTTCCGCTTCGAATTTTCGCTCAGCCTGACTCGCTACACGGGCTATGCGGCGGACAACCTGCGCGCTCTGCTTCGAGGACTCGAGCGGGTTCCCGGCGGCTCGATCTACCACCACCTGCACCACGCGCTCTTTCGCCGGCACTTCGCCATCGGCGCCTTCGCCAACGACTTCGCCGTCTGGTGCTGGAAGGAGCTGCACGAGGAAGTGCTGGGCGAGCGGCTGACGATCATCGACCCGCTCGAGTTCTCGACGATCCGTGCGGCGCGCAATCGCCTCATCGAGGAGGTGGATCGGCACCTCGGCTCGGTGGAGTTCATCCAGCACGTTCCCCACGAGCGCCAGTTCTTCTTCCAGGAGAGCCAGACCTTCGTCTTGCCCACCGGCAAGGAGGTCTACGAGCTGCCGGAGTTCGCGGCCGAGGTGCGCAAGGCCCCGCCGGACGTGATCTTCCACCACTTCGTGGTGGCCGTCCTCCGCGTGGGGCCCGGCGAGAACGACTTTTCGGTCTGGATCGAGGAGCAGTGCAAGAAGCCCGACCTCGCCCAGAAGCTGCGCGAGCTTTCGCCGTACGCAGTCGACCTTTTCACCCTGCAGAACCGCATCGCGGATCTGGTGCTCCTCCATGCCTGAGCGCAAGGACGAGCGGCTCTCTCTTCCTTCGGTCCGGCTCTCCGCCTACGAGAGCGTGGTCGGCGAGGCGGAGATCGAGCAGATCCGCATGCTGGCCGCGCCCATGGCCGGGGCGACGATCCAGCACCTCAACTCGACCTACGCCGGGGGCGGAGTGGCGGAGCTGCTCTCCCGGCTGGTCCCGCTCATGAACGACGTCGGCCTCGATGCCCGCTGGGACGTGATCCGGGCCGACCGTCGCTTCTTCGAGGTGACCAAGGACTTTCACAACGCGCTGCACGGCGCCTACGAGGAGATCGTCCCCGAGCACTACAAGACCTACCTGGAGACGACGCGGAAGAATCTCGAGCTGGTCTCGCGGGACGCCGATTTCGTGGTCACGCACGACCCGCAGACGGTGGGGCTGGTGGAGGCGAGGGAGCCCGCCCGCACGCAGTACTGGCTGTGGCGCTGCCACATCGACCTGGCCGAGGCGGATCCGCGCGTCTGGGGTTTCCTCCGCTCCTACGTCGAGCGGCACGACGCCTCCATCTTCCACCTCGCCGAAAGCGGCAAGGATCTGCTCATCCCCCAGATCCTGCTCACCCCGGCCATCGACCCGCTCGACGAGAAGAACCGCGAGCTTCCGCAGGAGGAGATCGAGCGGATCGTGACGGGGTTCGGCATCGATCCCACGCGGCCGATCCTTTTGCAGGTCTCGCGCTTCGACCGCCTCAAGGATCCGCTGGGCGTGATCGCCGCCTACCGCATGGTGCGCAAGTGGCAAGACTGCCAGCTGGTGCTGGTGGGCGGGAGCGCCGCCGACGATCCGGAAGGGGAGGAGGTCTTGGCCGAGGTGCGGGAGGCGGCGGCGAGCGATCCCGACGTCCACGTGCTGGCGCTGCCCCCCGATTCTCACCGCACCATCAACGCGCTGCAGCGCGCGGCCACCGTGGTGGTCCAGAAGTCGATCCGCGAGGGCTTCGGCCTGACCGTCACCGAGGCGATGTGGAAGGGCAAGCCGGTGGTGGGGGCGTCCGTGGGCGGGATCCGCCGCCAGATCCTGAGCGGGATCAACGGGTACCTGGCCCATACCACCGCCGGCGTGGCCTTCCGCATCCGGGAGATCCTCTCCAACAAGGGCCTGGCAGAGCGGCTGGGGCGTGCGGCGAGGACCTACGTCTTCGAGAACTTCCTCATCACTCGCTACCTCAAGTCCTGGCTCCTCGCCCTGCACTCGGTGCGGACGGGCGTGCGAATCAGCCCCACCTATATCTGAACGCATGTTTCGGTTTTCGCCTCCGCGCGCGGGAAAACCGCGCCCCGGTCGGCGCGACTACTGGCGTGTAGGTGGCAAGAAGTGGTAAGAGGTGGATCGTTGCGGATCGGCAGGGCCATCCAGGAGAGCTGCGGTGTTCCGGGGCACGTTCGAGCACGCGATCGACGCGAAGGGGCGTACGTCCCTTCCGGCGAAGTTCCGCGAGGTGCTCCAGGCCCGCTACGGCAACTCGGAGATGCTGGTGATCACGCCCAGCCCCCTGGATCCCTGCTTGCGCATCTACCCGCTGGAGGAGTGGAACCTGGTGGAGGAGACGCTGGCTGCCAGGGGGAACTTCGATCCGCGGGTCAACGCGCTGCTGCGGCTCTTCGTGGGCGGGGCCCACGAGACGCCGCTTGACCGGCTGGGGCGGATGCTGGTGGCGCCGCCCCTGCGGGATCACGCCGGTCTGTCGCGGAACGTGGCCTTCGTGGGATCGCTGCGGTTCATCGAGATGTGGGACACCGAACGCCTGCGGGCGTGGAAGCAGAAGCAGCTGGAAGAGGTGGCGGACCTCTCCCGCGCGCTGGCGGAGCTGGGGCTATGAACAAGATCACGGTTGCACGGGTTTCGGGGTACGACGCGGCCATCACCAGGGCGGCCAACGCCGACGTGCACGTCATCGGGGCGGAGGGGGAGCTCGACGAGCGAGCGGTGACGGCGCTGGGCGACGAGATCGTCGGCCTGGCCTGCGCCGGCAAGCAGAACATCGTCCTCGACCTCTCCGCGGTCTTCCACCTGGACTACCGCGCGGTGCGGCTGCTCGCGGCGCGAGCAGCCTTTCTGCGGCAGGGGGGCGGGGACCTCAAGCTCTGCGGCCTGTCGAACTACCTCAAGGCGATCGTCCGCGCCTCCGGTCTGTGGGACCGCTTCGACATCCACGAGGACGTGGAGTCGGCGGCGTCGGCCTTCGCCTTCGATCGCCTCCTGGAGTAGTCCTTTGGCCGGGCCCGGCGGACATCGGCCCGTCCTGCCCGATCGGGTGACGGAGCTGCTGGCGGACGTCCCGCGGCTGGTCCTGGACGGGACGCTCGGGCTCGGCGGCCATAGCGAGCGGCTGCTCGCCGCGGGCGCTCGGGTCGTGGGGATCGACCGCGACCCCGAGGCCCTGGCGCGAGCGCGGGAGCGCCTGGCCCCCTTCGGTGACGCCTTCACCGCGGTCCAGGGCAACTACCGCCACGCTCGCGCGATCCTGGACGAGCTGGGCATCGAGCGCGTCGACGGCGCGCTCCTGGACCTCGGGGTCTCCAGCCTGCAGCTCGACACGGCGGAACGCGGATTCTCCTTTCGCCTCCCGGGACCGCTCGACATGAGGATGGGGCCGGATGCTCGCAGCGTGCGGGAGGTCATCGACGGCGTCGACGAGGCCGAACTTCGGCAGATCCTCCACGAGTGGGGCGAGGAACGGTGGGCGCCGCGGATCGCCCGGGCGATCCTGGCGGAGAAGGATCGGCTCGAGACGACCACGGATCTGGCGCGCGTGGTGGAGCGAGCGATCCCCCGGCGCGCCTGGCCCCGGGACATCCACCCCGCTACCCGGACCTTCCAGGCCTTGCGCATCGCGGCCAACGACGAGATGGGGGCGCTCGCGGAATTCCTGCGATCGATTCCGGACCTGCTCGCCCGCGGCGGAAGGGCGGTGATCATCTCCTTCCACTCGCTGGAGGACCGCATGGTCAAGCGCGCCTTCGCCGAACTGGCGCATCCCTGCCGATGCCCGCCGGGCCTTCCGGTGTGCAACTGCGGCGCCGCCGAGTGGAGGTTGCTGACGAAAAGGGCGATCCGCCCCGACGAGGCGGAGATCGCGAAAAATCCGAGGTCGCGCAGCGCGAAGCTGCGCGCGGTGGAGCGGCTGTGAACGAGAGGGTTCGAGAGATGCGCCTTCGGGGCGCCGTGCAGACGCGTGGTGTCTTTCGCGACCTGTTGATCTTCACGGCGCTGGGCGTGCTGGCCTGTGGCGTGGCAGTGATCCGGGTGGAGGGTACGCGGCTCGGCTACGAGCTCTCCCGCCTGCAGAGCGAGCAGAACGAGCTGCTTCGGGAACAGCAGGCGCTGCGGATCGAGCTGGCGACGCGGCGGGCGCCGCACAACGTCGAGGCCGAGGCGCGGCGCCGCCTGGGGATGGTGGCTCCCTCGCCCGACCGGATCGTCCGCCTTCCCTCGGGCTCCCCGGAGGCGTTGGAGGTCCGGGCGAGCCGGTGAGGAGCGTCGGGACGAGGTCGAGGATCGGCGGGCCCTGGCAGGGCGTGGGGTGGATCCGCCTTCGGATCGCGCTCTTTGCCCTCTCCCTCGGGGCGGGGTTGCTCCTGATCCTGGGCCGCGCGATCCACCTGCAGGTGGTCAAGCGCGACTGGCTCGGCGAGATGGCGCGCAGCCAGTACAGCCGCACGCTGAGCCTCGCGCCGCATCGCGGCGACATCGTCGACCGCCAGGGCGCCACGCTCGCCTCCTCGGTGGAAGTCGAGTCGATCTTCCTCGACCCGCTTCTTCTCGGGAACACGCCCGAGGAGCGCCGCGCGCGCTTCGAGCGCCTGGCCGCGGCGGCCGAACTCCCGCCCGAGCAGGTGCGCCGGATCGCCGGGCGCCTGGAGGTTCCCAACAACCGCTTCGTCTGGCTGCGCCGCCGCGCCTCGCCCCAGGTCGTCGCGCGCGTTCGCGCCCTGGGTTTCGAGGGCGTCGGCTTCGTCAAGGAGGCGCGACGCTTCTACCCCTACAAGGAGACCGCGGCCTCGGTCCTCGGCTTCGTCGGCGTGGATGGCAACGGCCTGGAGGGCATCGAGCGCGTCTACGACGACAGGCTGCGCGGGCAGAGCGCCGAGATCCCGGCGCTTCGCGACGCGCGCGGGCGGGCGGTCCTCGCCGAGCCCTCCGTCCCCACCGAGGGACGCCAAGGCGCCACCGTGCAGCTCACCCTCGACCGCGCCATCCAGTACCTGGCCGAGAAGGCCCTCGCCGCGGGAATCGAACAAAACGCGGCGAAGGCCGGCTCGGCCGTGGTGCTCGACGTGCGCACGGGCGAGGTCCTCGCCCTCGCCTCCCATCCCGGCTTCAATCCCAACCGCACCCCGACGCGGCAGGCGCGCGAGGGCGTGCGCAACCGCGCGATCACCGACCCCTTCGAGCCGGGGTCGACCATGAAGATCTTCCTCCTCGCGGGAGGGTTGGAGCGGAGCGCTTTCCGACCGGACGAGTCCTTCGACTGCGAGAACGGCGTCTGGCAGATCGGCCGGCATCGGATTCACGACTCCAAGCCCTACCGGCTTCTCACACCGCCTCGAATCCTCCAGGTTTCCTCGAACGTCTGCAGCGCGAAGATCGCCCAGCGACTGGGCGCGGAGGCGCTGGAGGAGATCTACCGGAGCTTCGGCTTCGGGCGGCGAACGGGGATCGAACTCCCCGGCGAGGCGGGAGGTGTGGTCGGGCCCTTCCGGGGCGAGATCGGCCTGGCCACCGCGGCGTTCGGGCAGGGCGCGATCATGGCCACGCCCCTGCAGCTCGCCACGGCGGTGGCGGCGCTGGGCAACGGTGGCCGTTTGCTCGCTCCCTGGATCGTCCGAGAAGTGCGAGAGCCCGACGGCCGCGTCGTGCATCGCGGCGAGCCGCGCGAGGTCGGTCGACCGGTATCCGAGAAGACGGCGCGGACCATGCTGCGATGGATGCAGGGGGTGGTCGAGGAGGGCGGTACGGGCACGCTGGCGGCGCTCGAGCGCCACGCCGTGGCAGGGAAGACCGGCACCTCGCAGAAGCCCGACCCGCAGCGCCGCGGCTACGGCCGGGAGCGCATTGCCAGCTTCGTCGGTGTCGTCCCCGCCGACGATCCCCGCCTCGCCATCGCGGTCGTCATCGACGAGCCGCAAAAGGAGAGGCTGGGCGGCCGTGTCGCCGCACCGGTCTTTCGCGAGATCGCCGAAGGCGCGCTCGGGATCCTCGGCGTCCCGCCCACGCGAAAGACGCCCGAGGACTGGGAGAGGCTCGTCGCGCTCGCGCCGGTGACGGAGGCCGACGAGGGCTATGTCGGCGAGGAGGTCGAGGCGGAGCCGGGCGTGCTGCGCGCGCCCAACCTCCTCGGCCTGGGAGCCCGCGAGGCGATCGCGCGCGCGGGCGCGGCCGGGCTGGTGGTGAAGATGCAGGGGACGGGGCGGGTCGTCTCGCAGGACCCGCCGCCGGGGAGCCGGGTGGGGCGCGGCGAGGAGATCGTGCTCCGGCTGGCGACGCCCTGAAGGTGTCGGGTACCGAATTTTCTCGGGTCGTTGTAGAAGGCGACCCACGCGGTGGAATCGAAGATGCGACTCTCGCACCTGCTTTCCGGGATCGATGTGCGCGCGGCGAGCTCGAAGGCCGACCCCGAGATCCGCGCCATCGTCTGCGACTCCCGGCAGGTGCGAGACGGCGCGCTCTTCGTCTGCCTGCCGGGCGAGCGCTTCGACGGGCATGATTTCGCCCGCGACGCCGTCATGCGGGGCGCGGCCGCCGTCCTCGCCGAGCGTCCGGTCGAGGTCGGGGGCGCGCCGCTCTTCCTCGTCCCTTCCGCTCGCAAGGCTCTCGCCGAGCTCGCGCTGCGCTGGGAGGGAAATCCCGAGCGCGAGTTGCGCCTCGCCGGCGTCACCGGCACCAACGGCAAGACCACCACGACGTTTTTGCTCGCCTCGATCCTCGAGGCAGCCGGAGAGAAGGCGGGTATCCTGGGGACGGTGGGGACCTTCGTCGGGGGCGAGCGGATCGCCAACACCGGCCTGACCACCCCCGGTCCCCTGGAGCTCGCCGCCGAGTTGCGCCGGATCGTCGATCGGGGATGCACCTGCGCGGCGATGGAGGTCTCCTCGCACGCCCTCGAGCAGGAGCGCGTGGCGGGGCTGCGTTTTGCCGCTGCCGCCTTCACCAACCTCAGCCGGGATCACCTCGACTACCACGGGACCATGGAGGCCTACTTCGCGGCCAAGTCCCGGCTCTTTTCCGAACGGCTCGCCGAGGAGGGCGTGGCGGTCGTCAACGCCGACGACCCCTGGGCCTCGCGGGTCGGTGCGCCGCGCGTCCTTCGCTTCTCGCTGCGCGATCGCGCGGCGGACATCTTCGCGCACGAGCTGCGGATCTCCATGGAGGGGATCCGCATGGAGGTGAAGACGCCCTCCGGGCCGCTGACGATCCGATCCTCGCTGGTCGGCGAGCACAACGCAGAAAACCTGCTCTGCGCAGTGGGCCTCGCCCTCGCCCTGGGCGTGAAACGGCAGGCGATCGAGCAGGGACTCGAGAGGTCTGCTGGCGCCCCGGGGCGGCTGGAGAGGATAGAAGGGAAGGGCGTGACGGTCTTCGTGGATTATGCGCATACGGACGCCGCCCTTGCCGCGGCGATCCGCACCCTTCGGCGTCTCGGTCCGGCGCGGCTCTCGGTCGTCTTCGGCTGTGGCGGCGATCGCGACCGCGGCAAGCGCGCGCCCATGGGCGAGGCGGCCGCCATGGCCGATCGCGTGATCGTGACGAGCGACAATCCGAGGAGCGAGGACCCCGAGGCGATCATTCGGGAGATCCTCGTGGGGATCCGGCGGACCCACCACCCGGACGTCACCGTCGAGCCCGACCGCCGCCGCGCGATCGAGCTGGCCATCGAGGGCGCCGTGCCCGGCGAGGCGGTGTTGATCGCGGGCAAGGGACACGAGGACTACCAGATCGTGGGCACGGAGCGACGGCACTTCGACGACCGGGAGGAAGCGCGTCGCGTGCTCGCAGAACTTTCGAGGCGATGAGCACCCACCCTTCCCGAAACGAGGCCCGCTTTTCCCTCGGCGAGATCGCCACGGTCGTCGCCGGCGAGCTGCGCGGCCCGAAGGATCTCGCCGTGGTCGGCGTGGGCACGGATTCGCGCGCGCTCTGGCCCGGCGCGCTCTTCGTCGCCCTGCGCGGCGAGCGCTTCGACGGCCATACCTTCCTTCCCGCGGCGGCTACGAGGGCGGCGGCGGCCATCGTTCGCCGCGACTACGAGCCGCCGGCCTCCCTGGCTTCGTTTCCGCTGATCCGCGTCGACGACCCGCTCGCCGCCCTGGGCGCGCTGGCGCGAGCGCATCGCGATCGCTTTCCCGAGCTTCGGCTCGGCGCGGTGACGGGCTCGAACGGAAAGACCACCACCAAGGAGCTCGCCGCCGCCGTGCTGGAGGCGGCATTCGGCAAGACGCTCAAGACCGAGGGGAACCTCAACAACGAGATCGGCCTGCCACTGACGCTGCTTCGGCTCGACGCCTCCCACCGCGCCGCCTGTGTGGAGATGGGGATGAACCATCCCGGCGAGATCGCGCGGCTGACGGCGATCGCTCGGCCGCGCGCGGGCCTGGTCACCTGCGCCCAGCCGGTCCACCTGCAGGGGCTCGGCTCGGTCGAGGGCGTGGCCCGCGCCAAGGGGGAGCTCTATGCCGGTCTCGAAGAGGACGCGATCGCGGTGGTCAACGCCGACGACCCGCTCATGGTCGAGCAGGCGCGCCGCTCGGGAAGGCGCTGCCTTTCCTTCGGCGGCTCCGGTGCGGACGTGGCGCTCGAGCGCATCGTCTCGACGGGCCGCGAGGGGATCGTCTTCGAGGTGCGGATCCGCGGCGGAAGGCCGCGGCCCGTGCGCCTGCGGCTCGTGGGAGCGCACAACGCGAAGAACGCCTGTGCCGCCATGGCCCTCGGCCTGGCCCTCGGCGCATCCGAGGATGCCGTGGTCGCCGGCGTCGAGAATGCGCGCGGAGCGGCGCGGCGTCTCGAGCTGCGCCCCGCGCCCGGAGGTGTGACGGTCCTGGACGATTGCTACAACGCCAACCCCGCCTCGACCGTCGCCGCGCTGCGAACCGCCGGCGAGCTCGCGGCTCCGGGGCGTCTCTTCGCCGTGCTGGGAGATCTGCTCGAGCTCGGCGAATACGAGGAGCGCGGCCACGAGGAAGTCGGTCGCGCCGCTGCGGCGGCGAAGGTCTCGGCCCTGGTCGCCTTTGGCCCGCGGGCGCGGACCATCGCCCGGACGGCGCGGGAGGCGGGAGTCGCCGAGATCCTGGAGACGGATGATCCGGCCGAGGCGCTCGACTGGTTGCGCGCGCGGCTACGGGAGGGGGATCTGGTCCTGCTGAAGGCGAGCCGGGGCATGCGCCTGGAACGGATCGCCGATCCGCTGGTGGAGGGCGCCTGATGCTCTACCATTTCCTCTTCCCGCTCGCGGGCGAATTCCCTGTCTTCAACGTCTTTCGCTACCCCTCCTTCCGCATCCTCGCCGCCGGGATCTTCGCGCTGGTCATGGGGATGCTCCTCGGCCCCTGGTTCATCCGGGAGTTGCGCACCCGCCAACACGGCGCGTCCAACGTGCGCGAGGACGTGCCGGAGCGTCACCAGGGCAAGAGCGGAACGCCGACCATGGGTGGGGGGCTGATCCTCTTCGCCCTCTCGGTCTCCACACTCCTCTTCGCGGATCTCACCAACCGCTGGGTGTGGATGGTGCTCATCGTCACCCTCGGCTTCGGCCTGGTCGGCTACCTCGACGACTTCCTCAAGATCTCCCGGCGCAACTCCAAAGGGCTTCCGGGGCGGTGGAAGATGGTGGGCTTGACGGTGGTCTTCCTCGCCACCTTCCTCGCCTTCGGCATCGACTGGGAGTCGGGGCGGCTGCTCGTCGACACGCGCCTCGGCGTGCCCTTCGTCGCCACCACCGCCTTCCATCCCGACATCGGCTGGCTCTACCTCCCCTTCGCCTGGCTGGTGGTGGTCGGCACGGCCAACGCGGTCAACATCACCGACGGCCTCGACGGGCTGGCCATCGGCCCCACCATCGTCAGCGCCATCACCTTCCTCGTCCTCGCTTACGTGGCGGGGACGGTGATCGCCGGCTTCAACCTGGCCGACTACCTCTACATCCCGCACATCGAGGGTGCGGCGGAGCTCTCCGTCTTCTGCGCGGCCACCGTGGGCGCGGGCATCGCCTTCCTCTGGTTCAACAGCTACCCCGCCAGCGTCTTCATGGGCGACATCGGGGCGCTCGCCCTTGGGGGCGCGCTCGGCACCCTGGCGGTGCTCACCAAGAACGAACTGGCCAGCGTGATCCTCCACGGCGTCTTCTTCGTGGAGATCGTCTCGGTGATGCTACAGGTCGCCTCGTTCAAGCTGCGCGGGAAGCGGATCTTTCGGATGGCGCCCATCCACCACCATTTCGAGCTGAAGGGCTGGCCCGAGCCGAAGATCATCGTGCGCTTCTGGATCGTCTCGATCCTGCTCGCGCTGATCACGTTGGTCAGCCTCAAGGTGAGATAGCCATGCGGGCGGTGGTGCTGGGGCTGGCGAGGTCCGGCGTGGCTGCGGCGCGCCTCCTTCGGCGGGAGGGAGCGGAGGTCTGGGCCGTGGACCGCCGCCGGCCCGCCGAGCTCGGCGAGGCGGTCGGGGCGCTCTTGCCCCTGGGGGTGCGCTTTTCGCTCGGCAGCGACGAACCCGATCTCCTTCCTCCGGCCGAACTCTGCGTCGTCTCGCCCGGCGTGCCGTGGACGGGGCCCGCGGTGGGCGCGATGCGCGCGCGCGGCGCGAAGGTCCTCGCCGAGGTGGAGTACGCCTTCCGCTTTCTCGCCGAGCCGGTGGTGGGCGTGACCGGCACCAACGGCAAGAGCACCACCACCGCCCTCGTCGCGCACCTGCTCGCCGAGTCGGGCCGCTCCGTCTTCGCGGGCGGCAACCTGGGCACGCCGCTTTGCGAGCGCTCGCTCGAAGGAGGGAGGCGAGACGTCTCGGTGGTCGAGCTTTCGAGCTATCAGCTCGAGGGGATCGAGACCTTCCGGCCCCGAGTGGCGGTGCTGACCAACCTCGCGCCCGATCACATCGATCGCTACCCGAGCGTGGAGGCCTACTGGCAGGCGAAGGCGCGGATCTTTCTCCATCAGGGCGAGGAGGACTTCGCCGTCCTCAACGGCGACGACGAGAACGTTCTTCGCCTTTACCGCGGGCGCGCCCGCGTGTTTCGATTTTCGCGCCTCGGCGCGCCGGCAGCGGGCGCATTCGACGACGGCCGCGCCCTTCGCGTGCGCGGGCTTCCGGACCAGTCGGCCGAGGAGGTCTACGTCGAGCTTTCGCCCGCGCTGCGCGGCGACCACGGGCGGGCCAACGCCATGGCCGCGCTCCTGGCCGCGCGCCTTTGCGGCGCCGGCCCCGAGGCGGTCGCCCGCGGCCTGGCCTCCTTCCCGGGGCTGCCCCACCGCCTGCAGACGGTGGGGCACTTCGGCGGGGCCGAGTGGATCGACGACTCCAAGGCGACCAACGTCGAGTCGGCGCTGGTCGCCCTGCGGGCCTTCGAGGGGCCGATCATCTGGATCGCGGGGGGTAAGGGGAAGGGCGCCCCCTACGCGCCGCTGCGGCCCCTTCTTCCCGGCCGGGTCCGCCTGCTTCTGACCATCGGGGAGGACGGCCCGCGCATCCGCGACGAGCTCGGCGACCTGGTTCCCGCGGTCGAATGCCATACCGTCGAGTCGGCGGTGCAACGCGCAGCCGAGGAGGTTCGGCCCGGAGAGGTGGTTCTGTTCTCCCCGGCCTGCGCTTCCTTCGATCAGTTCCGAAACTTCGAGGAGCGCGGTCGCTACTTCGCCGCGCAGGTGAGGGCGCTCGGATGAGGGAGCTGGACGAGAGGACGCTCCCCGCTCCCATCTACGACCGGCTCCTCCTCTGGGCGGTGCTGGGGCTGACCACGCTGGGGATGGTGATGATCTACTCCGCCTCTGCCGTGGCGGCCGCCGAGTCGTTGGGGGATTCCTTCCACTACGTCAAGCGGCAGCTCGTCACCGCGGGCCTGGGGCTCGGCCTGATGGTCCTGGCCATGCGCACGGGCTACCGGCGACTCGAGGGGATGGCTTATCCCCTTCTCCTTCTCGCACTCGTCTCCCTCGTCCTCGTCCTCATCCCGGGCATCGGCCATCTCGCGGGCGGGGCGCGCCGGTGGATTCGCCTGGGGGGCCTGGGCTTTCAGCCGGCGGAGCTGGCGAAGCTGGCGATCGTGGTCTACCTGGCGCGCTCGCTGGCGCGGAAGCGAGAGAAGGTCCGCACCTTCTCCATCGGCTTCCTCCCCCACACGCTCGTGGTCGGACTCTTCGCACTGCTGCTCTTGGCGCAGCCCGACTTCGGCTCCGCAGTCCTCCTCGGCGTCCTCCTCTTCGTGATGCTCTTTTGCGCCGGGGCGAAGATCTCGTGGCTGGTGGGCAGCGTGCTGCTCTCCATCCCCGTTCTCTTCCACCTGATCGCCACCGAGGAGTACCGGCTGCGCCGCTTCCTCGCCTTCCTGGACCCCTGGAAGCACCGCCGGGACATCGGCTACCAGGTGGCCGAGTCGCTGACGAGCGTGGGCTCCGGGGGCCTTCTCGGCCAGGGCCTGGGGGCGGGAAAGAAGAAGCTCTATTACCTCCCCGAGGCGCACACGGACTTCATCTTC
This sequence comes from Pseudomonadota bacterium, assembly GCA_003242475.1. GTDB lineage: Bacteria > Myxococcota > Myxococcia > Myxococcales > Vulgatibacteraceae > ZC4RG40. The sequence continues at coordinate 19,112 of QGUN01000012.1, read as the reverse complement.
TCGGTGATCGGGGAGGAGCTCGGCCTCGTCGGGATCGCGCTTCTCGTCCTCCTCTTCGGGATCCTGATCTGGCGCGGGATCCGGGCGGCGCTTTTCGCGCCGGACGCCTTCGGCGCCTACCTCGCCCTCGGCTGCACGGCGCTCGTCGGTCTGCAGGCGGTCCTCAACATGCTGGTGGCGCTGGGTCTTCTGCCCACCAAGGGCCTGGCCCTCCCCTTCGTCTCCTACGGCGGGAGCTCCCTCGTGGTATCACTCTGGGCCGCGGGTATGCTTCTGTCCATCTCCAGCGGCAGCGGCGGTTTCTTGCTCCCGCAGAGGTCGGCTCGTTGATGCGCGTGGTGATCGCAGGCGGTGGAACCGGTGGTCATGTCTTCCCGGGTATCGCCCTGGCCGAGGAGGTGGTGACGCGGCACCCCGCCAACGAGGTTCTCTTCGTGGGCACCCGGCGCGGGCTCGAGGCGACGCTCGTGCCGAAGGCCGGCTATCCCATCGAATTCGTCGACGTCACCGGCGTGAAGGGAAAGGGCCTCTGGGGAGCGCTCGCAGGTCTTTTCCGCCTTCCGCGCGCCGTCGTCCAGTCCGTCCGCATCCTTCGGCGCGCCCGGCCCGACGTCGTGGTCGGCGTGGGCGGCTACGCCAGCTTCCCGGTGGTGCTGGCGGCGTGCTTTCTCGGCATTCCCACCGCCATCCAGGAGCAGAACGCCTTCCCTGGCCTGACCAACCGCGTCCTCGGCGTCTTCGCTCGCGCCGTCTTCGTCGCCTTCGACGAGGCGGCGACGCATTTCCCCGCGCGCAAGACCCACGTGGTGGGCAACCCCATCCGCAAGGCGCTTTTCGAGAACTTCTTGCGCCCGCGCACGCGGCACGAATCCTTCCGCATCCTCGTCTTCGGTGGCTCGCAGGGGGCGCGCGCGATCAACCGCGCGGCGATCGAGGCCTTCCGTCTCCTGCGCGAGCGACCCGACTCGTTGGAGATCCTGCATCAGACCGGAAAGGCGGACGAGGAGGAGGTCCGGCGGGCGTACGAGGAGGAGGGCATCGCGGCCCGCGTCGTCTCCTTCATCGAGGACATGTCCGCCGCCTACGCCTGGGCCGACCTGGTGATCTGCCGCGCCGGCGCCACCACCGTGGCGGAGATCGCCGTCTGCAAGAAGGCCTCGATCCTCGTCCCCTATCCCCATGCAGCCAACGACCACCAGACCCTCAACGCCAAGGCGCTGGTGGAGAAGGGCGCCGCGCGGATGATCCCGCAGAGCGAGCTCACCGGCGCGCGACTGGCGGAGGAGATCCGGCATCTCCTCGAGCACCCCGAGGAGCGCGAGCGGATGGAGCGCATGGCGGGTCTTTTCGGTCGACCGGAGGCGGCCAAGGAGATCGCCGACGTCTGCGCCACCCTGGTGATCCGCGGGCGCGAGCAGAAGGCAGGTTGAACGTGTTTCGTGGACGACGCCCCACCATTCACTTCGTCGGGATCGGTGGCATCGGGATGAGTGGCATCGCCGAGGTGCTGCTCAACCTGGGCTATCCGGTGACGGGCTCGGATCTGCGCGAAGGGGAAAACACGCGCCGCCTCGAATCCTTCGGGGCCCGAATCTTCGTGGGCCACCGCCCGGAGAACGTGGGCGACGCCGACGTCGTGGTCTACTCCTCGGCGGTCCGCTCCGACAACCCGGAGGTCCGCCACGCCAAGGACCTCGGCATCCCGGTGATCCCCCGCGCCGAGATGCTCGCCGAGCTGATGCGGCTCAAGTACGGGATCGCGGTGGCCGGCTCGCACGGCAAGACCACGACCACCTCGCTCGTCGCGCACCTCTTGGCCGCGGGCGGCCTCGATCCCACCGCCGTGGTCGGCGGCAAGATCAACGGCTTTGGCTCCAACGCCAAGCTCGGCAAGGGCGAATACATGGTGGTGGAGGCCGACGAGTCGGACGGCTCCTTTTTGCGCTTCAGCCCCGCCATCGCGGTGGTCACCAACATCGACCCGGAGCATCTCGACCACTACGGCCACTTCGAAGCCCTGCAGGAGGCCTTCCTCGAATTCGTCAATCGCGTTCCCTTCTACGGCCTCTCCATCCTCTGCCTGGACCATCCGGTGGTGCAGGCTCTATTGCCCCGGGTGGAGCGGCGCGCGGTGACCTACGGCTTTTCCGCGCAGGCCGATTACCGCGCCATCGACGTGGTCGCGGGCGCGATGGAGATGCGCTTTTCCCTGGTGCGCCGGGGCGAGGTCTTCGAGGGCTTCCGGGTTCCCATGACCGGCCGGCACAACGTCCAGAACGCGCTGGCCGCCATCGCCGTCGCCGACGACGTGGGCATGCCCATGGAGGAGATCCGGCAGGCCCTGGCGAGCTTCGACGGCGTGCAGCGCCGCTTCACCGTCCGCGGGCAGGTGAAGGGCGCCACCGTGGTGGACGATTACGGCCACCACCCGGCCGAGATCCGCGCCACGCTGCAGGGGGCGCGGGACGCCTTCCCCGAGCGGCGCATCGTCGTCTGTTTCCAGCCTCACCGCTACAGCCGGACGCGGCTTCTCTGGGAGGAGTTCGCCACCTCCTTCAACGATGCCGACCGCCTGATCGTCACCGACGTCTACGCGGCCGGCGAAGAGGCGATCGAGGGCGTAGACGGCCAGGCCCTCGCGCACGCCATCCGCTCCCACGGTCATCGCGACGTCCGTTACCTTCCGCGGCAGGGGCTCGCCCAGAACCTCTGGTCGTCGATCGAGGAGGGCGATCTCGTCATCACCCTCGGCGCGGGCGACGTCGGCCAGGTCGGTGCCGAACTTCTGGCCCTGGAAGGCAGATGAGCTTTCGCGACGAGATCCAGCGTCACCTCCGCGGCGAGATCGCCTGGAACGTTCCCCTCGCCAACCGGACCAGCCTGCGCGTCGGCGGGAGCGCTGACGCCCTGCTTCGGCCGGAGGATGCGGAAGACCTGCGCGTCGCCCTGGCCATCTGCCGCGATCACGGGGTTCCCGTCTCCTTCCTCGGCGGCGGGGCCAACACGCTGCTTTCCGACGAGGGCGTGGAAGGCGTGGTGGTCCGCCTGCCCGTCTTTGCCGAGGAGGCGGAATGGGACGAAAAGGGCGCCACCTTCACTCTGGGCGCAGGGGCTCCCATCGCTCGCATTCCTCAGCTCATGCGAAAGCACGGCCTCGTCGGCGGCGAGTTCTTGGCGGGGATCCCGGGGACGATCGGCGGGGCGACGGCGATGAACGCGGGCACGCGCGAGGGCGAGTTCGTCCGCGTGGTCTCCGCGGTGGAACTCGTCTCGGCCGAGGGCGCCCGGTGGTTCGAGCGCGACGAGCTGGACTGGACCTACCGCCGCTGCCATCTGCCGGAAGGCGGCATGGTGACGCGCGTTCGCATCCGCCTCCGGCGCGCCGACGAGGAAGGGCTCGAGCGTTCTCGCGCCGCGATGGAGGCCGACCTCGGCTACCGCAAGCGCACCCAGCCCCTTCACCTTCCTGCCTCGGGCAGCGTCTTCACCAATCCACCGGGCGACTTCGCCGGGCGCCTGATCGAGGCGGCGGGTTTGAAGGGAAGGGCGCGCGGCGGCGCGCGCATCAGCCCGATGCACGCCAACTGGATCGTCAACGAGGGCGGCGCCACCGCCTCGGACGTGCGGCATCTGGTGGAGCTCGCCCAGGGCGAGGTGCAGGCCCGGTTCGGAATCCTTCTCGTCCCGGAGCTGAGGCTATTGGGAAGGTGGCAGCCATGGAAGACCTGAAGAGAAAGCGGATCGGAATCCTCTACGGCGGTCCTTCCACGGAGCGCGAGGTCTCGCTCTGGTCGGGCGAGGCGGTGCACCGGGCGCTCGTCGAGCGCGGGTACGACGCGATCCTGATCGACCTCGACTCGGAGGTCGACCGGCGTCTGCGCGAGGAGCGGATCGAGGTCGTCTTCAACGCCCTGCACGGGCGGATCGGCGAGGATGGCTGCGTCCAGGGACTCCTGGAGACGCTGCGCATCCCCTATACCGGCTCGGGAGTGCTGGCCAGCGCCATGGCCATGAACAAGGAGGTCTCCAAGGCGATCTTCCGCTTTCGCGGCATCCCCACGCCCCGGTCCTGCTTCTTCCCCGGCCGAAGCGCCATCGGCCGGCGGCTGGACGAGCTGCCCTTCGAGTTGCCGGTGGTGATCAAGCCGGTCTGCGAGGGGTCGTCGGTGGGCGTCACCATCGTCCGCGAGGAGGGTGCGCTGGCGGCGGCGCTGGAGTTCGCCGCCTCCTTTGGCGGCGGCGTCCTGGTGGAGGAATTCGTCGGTGGCATGGAGGTCCACGTCGCCATCCTGGAGGACGAGGCCATCGGCGCCATCCAGGTGATCCCGGCCGGCGAGTTCTACGACTACCGGGCGAAGTACAAGAGCGGCGGCACCACCCAGTACGTCTTCCCCGCGCCGCTTTCGCCGGAGGTGGAGCGAGAGGTCCTCGACGCGGCGCTGGCCGCGCATCGCGCCCTCGGCTGCTCGGGCTACAGCCGGGTGGACACCATCGTCGCCCCCGAGGCCGGAAAGGTCTGGGTGCTGGAGGTCAATACGCTGCCGGGAATGACCGCCACCTCGCTGGTGCCCAAGATCGCGGCGGGGCGCGGCATCGCGTTCCCGGAGCTCTGCGAGCGCATCCTGGCCACCGCCTCGCTCAAGAGCTGAGGGGTGAACGTCGCCAGTCTTGGGCGGCTGTGATAGGAGTTTGCGCATGAACGACAGCGGCCCGAGTCGGTCTGGCGGGTGGGGCTGGACGCCCGAGCCGGCGCGATCCGGGGCATGAGTGCGCTCGCCTGGATCGCGATCGCCCTCCTCGTCGCGGTCAACGCGCTCTACGTGGCCGCGGAATTCGCCTCGGTTGCGGTGTCGCGCAGCCGCATCGCCGCCCTGGCCGGGAAGGGCAACGCCCGCGCTCGCCGGCTCCTCGCCATCGTCGAGGACGGCGCACGTCTGGACGAGTACATCGCCGCCTGCCAGATCGGCATCACCTTCACCAGCCTCGTCGCCGGCGCGTTGGCGCAGGCCGCGATCACGCCCGTGCTGACCCCTCTGGTCGGGCGGCTCGCGGGAATTTCCCAGGTGGCCGCCTTCTCCGCGGCGACGGCGATCGTCCTCTTGGGGATGACGACCGCTCAGGTCGTGCTCGGGGAGCTATTGCCCAAGTCGCTGGCGCTGCAGTTTCCCGAGCGGGTGGCGCTGGCCACCTTGGCGCCCACGCGGTGGTCGGTGATCCTCTACCGCCCGGCGATCGCGCTGCTCAACGGGAGCGCCTTCGTCCTGCTCAAGTCCTTCGGGATCGAGCCGGGTGGACACCGGCACGTGCACTCGCCGGAGGAGATCGAATTCCTCCTGGCCGCCTCGCGAAAAGGCGGAATGCTCGAACCCGAAGCCCATCGCCGGCTGCGTCGCGGCCTGCAGCTCTCCTCGCGCACGGTTCGCCAGCTCATGGTTCCGCGCGGCGAGCTTCTGGCCATCGACGCCACCACGCCGGCCGAGGAGATCCTGGAGATCCTCCTGTCGAGCCCCTACAACACGCTCCCCGTCTACCAGGGGTCGCTCGACCGGATCGTCGGCGCGGTCAGCCTCAAGGACGTGGCCAGCGCCTTCGCCCAGTCGGGGCGGATCCCCTCGCTCATCGAGATCGTCCGGCCGATCCCCTTCGTCCCCGAGAACCTCAGCGCCGACCGCCTCGTCCGCTTCTTTCAGGAGCAGAAGAGCACCAAGGCGATCGTGGTGGACGAGTTCGGAGGCGTCGAGGGCATCGTCAGCGTCCAGGACGTGCTCGAGGAGCTCTTCGGCGAGATCGCCGAGGAGGGAGAGGAGGAGGAGACGGCCACCGTGGAGCGGCTCGAGGACGGGAGGGTGCGGCTCCCGGGATCGATGGCGCTCGACGAGGCCGAGCCACACGTCGGCGTGCGCTGGAAGGGAAGCGCGGCCACCGTGGCCGGCCACGTCCTCGAGGCCTTCGGTCGGATGCCCGCGGAAGGCGAGACGCTGGAGATCGGGGGCGTCGAGGTGACGGTGGAGCGGACGAGCCCCAAGACCGTTCTTTCGGTCCTCGTCCGGCCGAAGGCGCCGGAGGAGGACGAGGTGGAGGGCGAATGGCCGTCGCCCTGATCGTCTTTCTGCTCGTCCTCCTCAACGCGCTCTTCGTGGCGGCGGAATTCGCCCTGATCGGCGTGCCGCGCCCGGCCGTCGAGAAGCGCGCCGCCGAGGGGAGCAAGCTGGCGCGCTCCGTCTTGGAGGTGCTGCGCGATCCGCGGCGGCAGGATCGCTACATCGCCACGGCGCAGATCGGCATCACCGCGGCCAGCCTCGGGCTCGGCATGTACGGCGAACAGAAGCTCGCCGCCTACCTCGAGGAAATCTTCGGTCGCTGGGGGATCGAGTCCTGGATCCCTGCCCACGCCGCGGCGAGTGTCGTGGCCGTCGGCGCCTTGACCTACTTGCACATCGTCCTCGGCGAGATGATTCCCAAGGCGATCGCCTTGCAGTACGCCGAGGCCACGGCGCTCTGGATCAGCACGCCGATGCGCTGGGTGAACCGCGCCTTGCGGCCGCTGGTTCTCGCACTCGACGGCATCGGCAACCTCCTGCTTCGCCTCTTCGGCGTGCGGCGCGAGCTCTCCACGCGGGTGCCCACCTCGGAGACGCTCCGTTTCGTCATCCGGGAGAGCGTGCAGAAGGGCAAGCTCTCCGCCGGTGCGGGTAGCGTGCTGGAGGAGCTCTTCGCCTTCTCCGAGCTCACCGCCGCCGAGGTGATGACCCCGCGCGTGCGGATCGTCGCCATCGAGGAGAACGCCACGCCCGCCGAACTCTGGCGCGTGATCCGCGCCGCGCATCACTCTCGCTACCCCGTCTACCGCGAATCGCTGGACCGCATCGTGGGCTACGTGCGCGTACGAGACGTCCTTGCACACCTGCTGGAGGGCAAGGGGCTTTCCTCCGAGGCGATCCGGCCCATCCCCTTCGTGGCGGCCACCGCGCGGCTGGATGCGGTGCATCGCCGCATGCGGCAGGAGCACACCCAGATCGCCGTCGTCATGGACGAGTTCGGCGGTACCGCCGGGCTGATCACCACCGACGATCTCTACGAGGAGGTGATCGGAGAGATCCCCGAGAGCCCGGCGGCGGCGCTTCCGGTCTACGAGGTGGAAGGCGAGCTGCGCGCGCTGGGTTCGGCGCGGATCGACGAGGTCGGGGACCAGCTCGGCCTCGAGCTCGAGCACGAGGACGTGGACACCGTCAGCGGCCTCGTCCTCTCCATCCTCAACCGACCCGCGCAGGTCGGCGATCGCGTGGAGTGGGGCGGGATCGAATTCGAGGTCCTCGCCGTCGAAGGGCGTGGCGTACGCGAGTGCGCCCTTCGCCTCCGCCCCGGGCTTCGGGAGGACCTGGGCGAGGACCAAGAGAATTCCGAGCCCGCCTGAACGCCGCGCCGGGGTTTTCCACAACCTCGGATCTGGCAGAGAGCGGCGTTTCCGCCGATCGTGAGATCATGACCAACCGTCGCACCGTGGATCGCGAGGAAAGGATCGCGCGGCGCCGCGCGCGGCTGCGCGCCCTCACCGTCGCGCTCGCGCGGTTCGCGACGGGGGCGCTCGTCCTCTCCTCCGCGCCCGCCATCGTCTTCTTCGGGCACCGCTTCCTCACCACGAGTGATCTCTTCGCGATCGAAGAGATCGTGATCTCGGGTGTCTCACGCATCCCCGAGCGCGAGATCGTCGCGCACCTCGGGATCGCCCGAGGCGACAACCTCTTTCGGATCGACACCGACGCGGCGGCCCGTCGTCTCGAATCCCTTCCCTGGGTGGAGCGGGCCGAGGTCCACATCCGTTTTCCACAAGGAGTGGAGGTCGAGGTCCTTGAGCGCCGTCCGAGGGCGCTTGTAGATCTCGGCTACCTTTACCTCACGGACGCGGGGGGGACGATCTTCAAGAGGGCGATGCCGTCCGATCCCCTCGACCTCCCCGTCATCACGGGCTTGCCCAGGGACGAGTGGAACCATGCCGAAGAGGCCGCACGACAGAGGCTCGTCTCGGTCCTGGAGGCCCTCGAGATCATCGAGAAACACCCGATGATCAAGAGGTTCCCGGTTCAGCAGCTCCACGTGGACGATGTGGGCGATCTCACCCTCGTCCTCGGCGAGCGAGCGATGACGGTGAAGCTGGGGCAGGGCGATCTCTTGCGGAAGATGGAGCGCCTGGCGCGCGTGGTCGACGAGGCGGAGAGGCAGGGCAAGAGGATCGAGCTGGCGCGTCTGGACAACCGAATCCGCCCGGAGTGGGTCGCGGCGCGGCTATCCCGGCGTCCCGGCGATACGTCCGGCAAACCAGAGGGTTAGTACCGAAAGAGCTAGGGGATTCTTCATGGCCAGAAAGGGCGATCTCATCGTCGGGCTCGACATCGGAACCACCAAGATCTGCGCGATCGTCGGCGAGGTGACCGATGAGGGCATCGACATCATCGGCATCGGCACCCACCCCTCGCGGGGTCTGCGCAAGGGCGTGGTGGTCAACATCGAGACCACCGTCCAGTCGATCCGGCGAGCGATCGAAGAGGCCGAGCTGATGGCCGGCTGCGAGGTGAACACCGTCTTCACCGGGATCGCCGGCGGCCACATCAAGGGCATCAACTCTCAGGGCATCGTCGCGGTGAAGAACAAGGAGGTCCGCGAGGCGGACATCCAGCGGGTGATCGATGCCGCCAAGGCCGTGGCCATCCCGCTGGATCGGGAGGTCATCCACGTCCTGCCGCAGGAGTTCGTCATCGACGATCAGGGCGGCATCAAGGAGCCCCTCGGCATGAGCGGCGTGCGCCTGGAAGCCAAGGTGCACATCGTCACCGCCGCGGTCTCCTCGGCGCAGAACATCATCAAGTGCGCCAACCGCACGGGCCTGAACGTGGCCGACATCGTCCTGCAGCCGCTGGCGTCGGCCAAGGCGGTCCTCACCGAGGAGGAGAGGGAGCTCGGGGTCTGCCTGGTGGACATCGGGGGCGGCACCACCGACATCGCCATCTTCCAGAACGGCGCCATCGTTCACACCGGCGTGATCGCGCTCGGCGGTAACAACCTCACCAGCGACGTGGCCATCGGCCTGCGCACGCCCGCGCACGAGGCGGAGAAGATCAAGCAGAAGTGGGGGACCTGCCTGCCGAGCCGCGTCGGCGCCGAGGAGACCATCGAGGTTCCGAGCGTCGGCGGGCGCGAGCCGCGGTCGATCGCGCGTCAGGTCCTCGTCGACATCCTCGAGCCGCGCGTGGAGGAGATCTTCCAGCTCGTCTACCGCGAGATCCAGCGGAGCGGTCATGCGGATCTGATCCCCGCGGGCGTGGTGATCACGGGCGGCTCCACGCTTCTCGACGGCATGCCGGAGCTCGCCGAGGAAGTCCTCGGCCTCCCGGTGCGCATCGGCTATCCGCAGGGCGTGGGTGGCCTGGTCGACGTGGTCAAGAGCCCGATGTACGCGACCGGCGTTGGCCTGGTCATGTACGGCGCCGACAACATGGATTCCCGCTACTTCCCCATCCGTCACTCGGAGAGCACCTACCGGCGCCTCACCGATCGGATGCGGGACTGGCTACGGGAGATCTTCTGACTTCAGCCCCGATCCCGGAGGCGCGTTCGCCATGATCGACTTCGAAGCCGAAAGGACCCTTCCCGCAGCGAAGATCAAGGTGATCGGCGTCGGCGGAGGCGGCGGAAACGCGATCAACAGCATGATCGCCGCCGGCCTTTCCGGCGTGGATTTCATCGCCGCCAACACCGATGCCCAGGCACTCGCCAACAACCGGGCGCCCTTCAAGGTGCAGCTCGGTACCGAGCTGACGCGCGGGCTGGGCGCGGGCGCCGACCCGGAGATCGGCCGGGCTGCCGCGCTCGAGGACAAGGACCGGATCGCCGAGCTCCTCGAGGGCGCGGACATGGTCTTCGTCACCGCCGGCATGGGCGGCGGAACCGGCACCGGCGCCGCCCCCGTCATCGCCGAGGTGGCGCGCGAGCTCGGCGCGCTCACGGTGGGCGTGGTGACCAAGCCCTTCGACTTCGAGGGCAATCGCCGGGCGCGCCAGGCGCAGGCCGGAATCGAATCGCTCAAGACGGCCGTCGATACGCTGATCACCATCCCCAACCAGCGGCTGCTCTCCGTGGCCGAGCGCCGCATGCCGCTGCTCGAGGCGTTTCGGCGGGCCGACGAGGTCCTGCTCAACGCCGTGCAGGGCATCGTCGACCTGATCCAGAACCACGGCTACGTCAACGTGGACTTCGCCGACGCCCGGGCGGTGATGGCCAACCAGGGCATGGCCCTGATGGGCACGGGCCGCGGCCGCGGCGAGGAGCGCTGCGTGGAGGCCATGCACGCGGCCATCCACTCGCCTCTGCTGGAGGACGTCTCGATCCAGGGCGCCACCGGCCTCCTCATCAACATCACCGGTCCCGCGGACCTCTCCCTGATGGAGATCGACGAGGCTCTCTCCGTGGTACGCGAGGCCGCCCACGACGACGCCAACATCATCTTCGGCTCGGTGATCGATCCGCGCATCGAGGACGAGGTGAAGATCACCATCATCGCCACCGGCTTCTCGTCGCCCTCGCGTGCCGCCCATCGGGCGCGGCCGGCGACGCCGGTGCAGAGCACCATGGACCTCGAGGAGGTCCCGCGCGCTCCCGTCACCAACCGCTCGACCTACGCCAACGTCGCGCGCGAGGTGGGAGCCGACCTGCAGGACGAACTCGACGTGCCCACCTACCTGCGGCGGGAATTGCGCTGAGCTTTCGCGTCCGTTCGTGGTGTGAGACCGCCCTCGTTGACCCGGGCGCGGTCCTTTCGCATCTGCCTTTACGCGCCGCTTTCGAGGGCGTCGGGGCTCCTTTCGCCGTCCGCGCGTCTTGACCGTCCCTGCGCCTCCGGGTTAGCGTTCCTGATACCCTGCATCACAAAATGCGGAAGGGCCGCGCGCCAGCGCGGAATGCGGGGGGCCTTGGGGGGTTCTCCCGGGGCACGTAACGGTGGGGGCGCTGCTCGCGCCCGTAGCAGAAGGAAGTCACACATGGCGCAGGGCACTGTGAAGTGGTTCAACGACGCCAAGGGATACGGCTTCATCTCCCAGGAGTCCGGTGAGGATGTCTTCGTGCACTTCTCCGCGATCGAGATGGAGGGCTTCAAGACGCTGCAGGAGGGGGAGCTCGTGGAGTTCGACATCCTCGAGGGCCCGAAGGGACTGCAGGCCACCAAGGTGCGGCGGCTGAGCTGAGTCGCAGGGACCCGTACGCGGAGCCCGAGAGGCTTCCTCTCGGGCTCCTTTTGCATTAACAGGCGGCCATGTTCTCCAAGATCCTGGTCGCCAACCGAGGAGAGATCGCCCGCCGCATCATCCGCGTCGCCCGTTCGCTCGGCATGCGGACCGTCGCCGTCTACAGCGACGCGGATGCCCAGAGCCCGCACGTGAAGGAAGCCGACGAGGCCGTCCACATCGGGCCGCCCGCGCCGCGGGAAAGCTATCTCCGGGCGGAGAAGATCCTGGAGGCCGCCCGCGCCAGCGGCGCCGAGGCCATCCACCCCGGCTACGGCTTCCTCTCGGAAAACCCCGCCTTCGCCCGCGCCGTCGTCGATTCCGGCCTGGTCTTCGTCGGCCCCTCGGCCGAGACCATGGAGCGGATGAAGAACAAGGCCGAGGCGAGGCGGATCGTCGCCGCCGCCGGCGTTCCCGTGATCCCCGGGACGGACGGTCCGGTCGAGGGAGTGGGTGCCGCGCTCGAGGCCGCCGAGCAAATCGGCTACCCCGTCCTCGTCAAGGCCGCGGGCGGCGGCGGCGGCATCGGCATGATGCCCGCGCGCGACGCGGCCGAGCTGGAAAAGGCCATCCGGGTCTGCGGTGACCGCGCGCGCTCCGCCTTCGGCGTGGATGCCGTCTACCTCGAGCGCTACCTGGAGGCACCGCGGCACGTCGAGGTGCAGATCCTCGCCGACCGTCACGGCAACCGCATCCACCTCTTCGAGCGCGAGTGCTCCATCCAGCGGCGGCACCAGAAGGTGATCGAGGAGGCGCCTTCACCGCTGTACTGGGAGGGCAAGACCGAGCTCCTCGAGCGGATGTACGTCGCCGCCCTGCGCGCGGCGGAGGCCTTCGGCTACGAGAACGCGGGAACGGTGGAGTTCCTCGTGCAGGGGGACGAATTCTTCTTCATCGAGATGAACGCGCGGCTGCAGGTGGAGCACCCCGTCACCGAGGCCACCACCGGCGTGGACCTCGTCGGCTGGCAGTTCCGCATCGCCGCCGGGGAGCGCCTCGACTTGCGCCAGGAGGAGCTCCATCGCCGCGGCGCCTCCATCGAGCTGCGCGTGTACGCCGAGGATCCGGAGCGATTCCTGCCGGCGCCGGGGACGATCACCGCCTGGCAGGAGCCGAGCGGCGAGGGCATCCGGGTGGATGCCGGTTACGAGGCGGGCCAGGCGGTCACGCCCTTTTACGACCCCCTCCTCGCCAAGCTGATCGTCTGGGCCGAGGACCGGCCCGGCGCCATCGAGCGCGCCCTCGCCGCGGTGGATTCCTTTCGGATCGAGGGGGAAAAGCTCAAGCACAACCTCCCGCTCCACCGCCGCATCCTGCTCAGCGAGGCCTTCCGGGCGGGAGCGCTCGATACGCACTTCCTCTCCAAGCTGGTATAGAAGGGCTCGCCTTCAGCACAGGGGAACGACTGCATGGCCATCGAAGTCAAGGCGCATATCGCCGGAACCGTCTGGAAGATCGAGAAGGCCCCGGGCGACCAGGTCGCCGAGGGCGAGGTCGTGGTCATCCTCGAGTCCATGAAGATGGAGATGCCGGTCGAGTCGCCCGCCTCCGGAACGATCCAGGAGATCCGCTGCCAGGAGGGCGATGCGGTGCAGGAGGGCGACGTCCTGGCCATCCTCGCCTGAAGCGCAATGGACGCCTTCTCCCTCTCGGTCCGCGATCCGGTCGCGGGGGTGCGTCTCGTCGAGATCCGCAACGAGGCGCGCCGCAACGCGGTGGACGGCCCCGCCCTCGTGGCGCTGCGCGAGGAGTTTCTGCGCGCCGAGGCGGAAGGGGTCCGGTGCGTGGTGCTGACCGGAGCGGGGACGAAGGCCTTCTGCGCGGGCTACGACCTGCGCGCCCTCGCCGCGCGCGACGAGACGCAGCCTCTGCCCGACGAGGAGCTGGGCCGCACCCTCGCGGTCATGGAGCGGCTTCGTGCCCCCATCCTCGCGGCGCTCAACGGCGCGGCTTACGGGGCGGGTGCGGAGCTGGCTGCCGCCTGCGATCTGCGCATCGCCCAGCCCGGGGTGCGGCTGGCCATGCCGCCCGCGCGCCTGGGGATCGTCTACGCTCCCGCGGGCCTGCAGCGCTTCGTCGAGCTCGTCGGCCTCTCCCAGGCCAAGCGCCTCTTTTTCACCGGCGATCCGGTGGAGGCGGACGAGGCGCTGGCCATCGGCCTGGTGGACGAGGTGGCGCCGGAGGGCGGAGCGCTTTCGCGCGCCCTGGAGCTGGCAGCGCGGATCGCCAAGAACGCGCCCCTGGCCGTGCAGGGGATGAAGCGTGCCTTCGCCCTGATGCGTCGTCGCGAGCTGCCCCCGGCCGCTCACGCGGAGGTGGAGGCGCTAAGGCGCGCCTCCTACGCCTCGGAGGACTTCCGCGAGGGGTTGCGCGCCGCCCTCGAGCGGCGCGAGCCCGTCTTCCTCGGAAGGTGAGCGAGGGCGCGCAGAAAGCAGCGGGCCGGCTGGCGCGAGGCGCAGGTCCCCGCGCCGGCCAGCTTTCAAGTCGGGCTCTCGGGTGAGCCGGGATTCATCCGGCGCCCCCGTCTCCGCCCGTGCCACCGACGCCGCCAGCTCCTCCGGCTCCACCGGCTCCGCCGACGCCGCCGCTGGCCTGCCCGCCGCTTCCGCCGGCTCCGCCACCGCCGGCAGGCTCTTCGCGGTCGGAGTCGTCGTCGCAGGCCGCCAGCCCGATCACCAGCGCTGCCGCGAAAACGACCGCCCGAATGCGCATGGTTCTTCCCCTCCCGTTTAACGTGTCCCGGTTTTGCCCGAGGGCTTCCAAGCATCGTACCCGGACTCTCGAAAACCGGAAGCCGCGCAGGCTCGTAGACCGGCGCGGTCGGCGCTTCGCCGAAAGGGCAGCGCGGGCAGATCGACTCGGGAGCTTCGGGCGCTTGCCGGCTCGCTGGGGCCTTGCCATCCATCGGTGGGAACGTTGAGATCTCGGAGGTTGAGCGCCCTGGGAGTGGTCACCATCCGCGCCGAGGGGGTGGAGGAGGTCCTCGACCTCCCGGACTTCGAACGTCGTGTGGAGGCGGGCGAGATCGACCTCTTTGCCGAGGTGCGCTTTCCACCGCTGACCGGCGACCGCTTCGTCCGTGTGGGCGAGATCGAGAGCTTTCGGCGCCTGGCGCCGCCGCGCGGGATCTATTTCCAGAGCGCTTTCCACTTCGGCCGGGTCCCGTACCTCACCCTGATCGTCTGCCTGGCCAACCTCCTCCTCTTCTTCTTGCAGCGCGCCGAGGGACCGGTGACGGTGGGGACGCTGGTCGCCTACGGCGCCAAGGCGGGCCCGCTGATCCACGACCTCGGCCAGCTGTGGCGGCTCCTCTCCGCCAACTTCGTGCACGTCGACCTCTTTCACATCGGCTTCAATCTCTTCGTCATCTTCCATTTCGGCGCCGCGGTCGAAAACGCCTACCGCCACCTGGACTACCTGCTCATCCTCCTCGCCTCCGCGCTGGGGACGACCCTGGCCAGCTACGCCACCACCGACGCGCTCACCCTCGGCGCCTCGGGCGTGGCCTACGGACTGCTCGGCAGCGCGGTGGTCTTCGGTCTCAAGTACGCGCGGTGGCTGCCGCGCCGGTACCGCGCCGTCCTCGGCGCGGCCGTCCTGCCCACGGTCGGCATCTTCCTGTACATGGGGTTCACCTCGGAGGGGATCGACAACTGGGGCCACCTGGGGGGCCTCCTCGCCGGCGCGGCGGTGACGCTGCCGCTCACGCCCCGGCTCTGGGGCGCGACTCCCTCGCTCCGGGAGCGCATCGTCCGGCGCGTCCTGCCCATCGGGGCCGTCCTCGCCGCGCTGACGCTGGGAAGCCTCGTTGCGGCGCAGGCGCTGCCGCGATTTCGCGAGGTCCGCGACGAGAGGCTCGGGCTGGCCTTCGAGATCCCGAGGGGCTGGCAACTGCAGCGGCCGGGCGTCTACGACAACGCGCTTCCCCTGCACATTCGCGCCTCCTTCGCGGTGGCGGTGCGCGCGGGCGTTTCCGATCCGGATCCCTTCGAGGCGGTGCGGGCCTGGTCCGAGGAGGAGCTCTCCCGCCAGCTGGCCGAAGGCACCCTGGAGCGGCGGGTATTCGGCGCCATCCGGCCCGCAAAGATCGGCGGGATGGAGGGAGCGAGCCGGAGGCTGGAACTCCTGGTGGAGGGGGTGCCCACCGTGCTCACCGCCGTCTTCGCCGCGCGAGACGACCACCTCTACTCCTTCATCTCCACCCGCCCGGTCGACCTGCCCGCCTACGACCGCGTGCTGGAGCGGATCGCCGCGAGCATCCGGCCGCTGGACGAGGAGCCGGCCGAGGCAATCCCGTCGCGAGGGGACGGCAGCCGAGAACGCTAGGCGCAGCCCGCAGCAGGCCTCCGGGAGAATCGCCGCGCGCCCGCGAGGGGCAACCGTCGTCGACCGTGGCCGGGTCGAAGAAGCAGTCGTGGTGGCCATCGCCGACGACGTACGCGTAGGAGCCGAAGTCGGAGACGTCCGGCGTGTCGCTGCCGAAGACGGCGCCCACGGGCGCCCCCGTGTCGGGGTCGTAGCTGTAACCCGCTGGGGACCGCGATCGCCCTCATTCGCGGCGGAGCGTGCGGCGAACGACCCCGCCCTCCACCTCCTCGGGGCGGACGACGAAGGAGTCGACGAGGTAGCCGGCGCGCTCGAGGTCGAAGCGGTGGCGCGCGTCCAGGGGCAGGTCCCGCAATTCCAGCGGCGTGGTGCCGACGAACTGGCCGTTCATCCGCACCGTCGCTCCGGAGGGGATGGACTCGATGCGCAGGCTGCCGACGGCCACGTCGAGCTTGCCGCGTGCGAAGAGGACCCGCCCGGAACGCTCGATGGGCGCCTCCACCTCCCGGTGCCGCGGCAGCTTCAGGCGAAGCACCGCGCGCTCGCGCAGCTCCGTCTCGGGAAGGTAGAGCGGCGTCTGCCCGAGGAGTTTCTCCTCGTGGTAGACCTCGGCGCCGAGCGGCTCGCTGAGCACGACCAGAGGACGGGGGGCTTGCTCGAGGTAGACGAAGCCGCCGCCCAGGGCGACCACCGCGCCGAGGATCGCTCCCGCGAGGAAGGCGCCGGCTCGCCCGGAACGGCGCCTCGTCGCGACCACGCGGGTCGGGGTCGGCGTCCGGGGCGGGGCCTGCCGGGGCGTCGCGGTGACGGGCGGGCGCGCCTCCTCGAACTGCTTGGAGACGAAGATCTTGGTGCCCGAGGCCGCGGGGATCGCTTCCAGGGCCTTCTCCGGAGGGGTGCTTCCGCGCGGGGCGGAAACCTTGCTCGCGGGACCGGCCGCCAGCGCGCGCATCCGCTCCGAGTCCTTGGCCCGCTCGCGCTGCTGCTGCTCGATGCGGCCCCGGTAGAGCTCGCGCATCGTCGCCTCGAGGTGGGCGGCCACCTCCATGGTCTGGGTGGGGAAGAGCATCTGGAGGAGCTCGTCCGCCATCTCCTCGGCCGACTGGAAGCGCTGCGAGGGGTCGTAGGCGAGGCTGCGGGCGACGAAGTCGTCGAAGACCTTGGGCACGCCGGCGCGCTGCGAGGGCGGAACGACCGGCTTCTTGCGCGACTCGATCAGCGCCTCGACGTCGGAGACCTTCCCGAAGGGGTGCGTGCCGGTCAGAAGCTCGTAGAAGATCACGCCCACCGCGAAGATGTCCACGCGATGGTCGAAGGGCTTGCCCTCGGCCTGCTCGGGCGCGGCGTAGCTGAGCTTGCCCATCAGCGTGCCCTCCCGGTAGTTCGAGAGGGACTTCTGCGCCGCGCGCGCCACGCCGAAGTCGAGCAGCTTCACCCCGCCGTCCCAGGTCAACATGATGTTGTCGGGCGAGATGTCGCAGTGGACGATGCCCAGGGGGTTGCCGGCGCCGTCGGTGCGCTTGTGGGCGTAGTCGAGGCCGCGCAGGACCTCCAGGCAGATGTAGATGGACTGCTCGAGCCCGAGTGGCCGGCCCATGTGGCGGGCCAGGTACATCACCTCGTGGAGGGTGGCGCCCTCCACGTACTCCATCGAGATGAAGTACCGGCCGTCGACTTCGCCGAGCTCGTAGATCTGGGCGATGGTGGGGTGGGTGAGGGCGACGGTGAGCTTGGCCTCGTTGATCAGCATCCGGATGAACTGCTGATCCGAGGAGAGCGACGGGAGGATGCGCTTGACGACCAGCTCCTTCTCGAAGCCGCCCGCCCCTGCCGTCTTGGCGCGGTAGATCTCCGCCATGCCCCCCGCGCCGAGCCGCTGGAGGAGGAAGAATTTCCCGAAGAGTTCCGGCTTGAAGGAGTCCGCCATGTCCGCCCGACCACCCGAGCCGACCGTCGCCTAACGGCGCGTGAAAATCCAGAAAACGAGCGAGAGCAGAACCGAAAGCAACAGAGAGACGAGCAGCGACGTCCCCAGGGGGAAGTAGATCCGCCAGTTCCCCCTCTCGATGGCGATGTCGCCCGGAAGTCTGCCCGGTTTGATGCCGGGGAACTTCTCGAGGAGCAGGAGCGCCAGTCCAGCGAGGACGAGCATGGCGCCGACCGCGATCAGTCCTCTCGCTAGCGATCCCATTAAGCCCCGGTATTACACCCTCGGCACCTCTTCCGCCACCGCGTACTCCTCGACCGCGGGGAAGAGCAGCACCTCCTCGATGCTCGTCCATCCGCCGAGGACCATGAGCAGCCGGTCCAGCCCGGTGGCCACTCCGGCGGAGGGAGGAAGTCGCCCCACCGCCTCGAGGAAGCGCTCGTCGAGCGGATAGGGGGTGCGGCCGAGGCGGCGCCGCGCCTCGCGCTCCTCGACCAGCCGCTGGCGCTGCTCCGCCTCGTCGTTCAGCTCGAAGAAGCCGTTGGCCAGCTCCACGCCCGCGATGTAGAGCTCGAAGCGCTCCGCCACGCGCGGGTCGTCGCGGCGCAGCCGTGCCAGCGAGGCCATGGAGGCCGGCCAGTCCACGAGGAAGACGGGCCGGTCCCGGCCCAGCCGGGGTTCGAAGGAGAGGAAGACGCTGAAGAAGAGGTCGTCGTAGGTCTCGGCCGTCCCAGGGTCGAGGCCCGCGGCGAGGATGCGCTCGCGCAGGAGCCCCGCGTCCCCGTCGAGAGGGAGATCCACGCCCGCGTACTCGGCGAAGGCCTCCCGCACCGTCATCCGCCGCCACGGCGGCCGCAGGTCCACCTCGGCGTCGCGCCAGCGGATCCGCTCGGAACCCGCGATGACGCGCGCCGCCCGCACGCCGATCTCCTCCAGGTCGGCGAGGAGGGGCGCGTAGCCCTCCTCCTCGCGCACCACCCGGTAGTGCTCGAGCATGGTGAACTCCGGGTTGTGGTTCTGCGCGATCTCGCCGTTCCGGAAGGCCTTGGTGATCTGGAAGATCCGCTCCCAACCGTCGGCGAGGAGCCGCTTCATGGCGAACTCCGGCGAGGCGTGAAGCCAGAGTCGCCTTCGACCGCCCTGCGCCCCCATCTGCGGGACGAAGCGGGTCTCGAAGCAGTCGATGTGCAGCTCCATGCCGGGGGCCGGGACGAGGAGGGGAGTCTCCACCTCGTCGAAGCCCTCGTCGGCGAAGTAGTCGCGGATGACCCGGTAGAGCATCTGGCGGGCTCTCGACGCCGCCTGCTTTCGCAACGTGCCGCGCATGCCTGCGCTCTACCATGGAGCGCGCGATTGCCGACAGGGGCGCGATGGCGCTACAAGGGCCCCATGCAACTCGCCCGTCCCGCGCGGCTCGTCGCGCTGGTCCTCTGCGCGGCCGCCTGCGCCTCCTCGCCCGGGCCTTCCGTCGAGACCGCCTGGGCCGCCGAGCCGGAAGTTCCGCCGCGCGCCGTCCCCCCCCCGACCGAGGAGGATCGCGGGCCCGCAGCGGGGGCGGGGAAAGAGGCGGCGACCCACCAGTG